>DAOVJL010000239.1 GCA_030673275.1 Sulfurimonas sp. | reverse complement strand
TGCAAATCCAACTAAATTCTCAGATATAGATACAGACGGTGATGGAATAATAACTAAAGAAGAGTTTATCTCAAACCAAATGAAAAAAAGAGATAAACGATAGCTCCTAGTTTAAAATATAATCAACTACTTTAGACTCTAGAGTTACAGACTTTATAAGTTCTACAACTTTTAAGTGCTCTGGGTGAACTGCATACTCTCCAAGCGCTTCTTTTGTATCAAATTTTGAATAGAGTGACATGTCAAATGCTCTCTCACTTTTAGAAAAATCAATTCCAACTTCCATAGAATTAAGACTTGGTATTAAATCTACTAAAGCATTTAATTTTGAAGTAACTTCTTTTAGGTTTTCTTCTTTAAATCTAAACATTACTATATGAACTATCATCTGAAACCCTTTTAAATATTTGATGGAAGTTTAGCTAAAATATACTTATGAAAAGAATTTTAAGAGAACTTTACGGAAGCGGCATACTGTTTTTTTACTTTTTCAAATGGCCATTTTTCTTAGGGTTCCCATATCTTTATGACCATGGACTAAATGAAAACTATATACTGAATCTTTTGTGGTTCTTCACCGCTGGTCTTATTTTAAAAGATTTTTATATGATGTACAAAAACAGAAACTCTTAAATAATCCCTTTCCAAAAGAACTCTGCAATCATTACGATTAAAAATATTCCAACCAGATTTAAAATTATTCCGTACCTTGCCATATTTTTAATGCTTACAGCCCCACTGCTCATAGCAATAGCATTTGGTGCGGTAGCAATTGGAAGCATAAAAGCGTAGCTTGCACATACAGTTGCAACCATCATAAAAAGTGTTGTATTCAGACCTGTCTGCTCGGCAACCGCATATATAACTGGAAGCATTATAGATATTAAAGCTGTGTTTGATGTTATCTCTGTTGTAAATGTTATAAGCATTGCAACGCTAAAGAGTATCAAAATTGGTGAGAGCTGTGTCATTACTATAAGGTAAGATGCGAACTCATCTGCCAAGCCTGTAGAACTAAATGCCTTTGCAATACTAAAACCGGCACCAAACAAAAACATAATCCTATATGGAACTTTTCCCTTGTCACCCATCCAATCAAGTATATTAAACGGTGGTGCAAAGAGCAGAAGACCGGCACCAAGTAGAATTCCGGCTTCACTAAGTCCAAGTCCATTCCAGTAAGGTCTTAAAGGGGCATTTAATAATAGTAGTACTATTAAACCAGCTATTATGTATAAGACTTTCTTTTGATTTTTATCTAAATCTTTTTTGTCACTGTTTATTGAAATATCTATGTCTTTAACGCCAATACTTAGAAGTGATGCGACTACAAAAAACATCATAAACACTAAAGGTGCAACCATCCACATCCACTGTAAAAATGGTATTAACTCCATTGATTTGTCTTGCATGATTCCAAGTAAAATAAGGTTTGGAGGAGTTCCAATAGGTGTCAAAATCCCGCCTACACTGGCACCATAAGCAATTGCAAGTGCAAATCTCATCTTTAGTCTCATATTATCCGTTATAAAAAGAGCAATAGACATAAGTAGAAGTGTTGTTGTTGTGTTTGAGAGAACTGAACTAAGTAAGCCAGCCGTTATAGTAAGCGAAAATATTATTCCTTTAGGAGTTGCAGGAAAAAGTGATAACATCTTATCTGCTATCCATCTGTGAAGATGTGTCTTTTCAACTGCTATAGCAATCATAAAACCACCTAAAAATAGAAATATTATAGGATGAGCATAGTTTACAGTTGTCTCTTTCGTAGTCATAATCTCAAAAGCCGGAAAAAGAATAATAGGCAAGAGAGAAACCACACCTAAAGGTAATCCCTCATTTGTCCAAAGAGTTACTAAAAGAGCGATGAGTCCTAGGAGTGAAGCTTGTACAGTAGTAAAGATAGTTAAGGAGAGCGCAAAGACTAAGGCACCTATTAATATTCCTAGCCCTATTTTTTTAAACTGCTCTTGGTATTGATTCATCTAGACTCACTTATATAAATTTATAAAAGTATACATAATGATTTGATTAAAGTCAAAGCTATTAAAATAATATGGTATTATAATATCTATCAAATATATTTATAAGGATTATTATTATGCGAAAGTTATTATTTTTATCTTTTATTATTGTGGCATCTATATCACTGCAAGCATCCGATGATGTTGCTGATTTAGCAGAAAAGAAATGTGGAGAATGCCACTTAATGGGACTGCTTACAAAAGAGAAGATAGACAATATGAAAGCACCGCCTTATTGGGCAATGTCTAAGAAAGTAAAACTGGAATTCCAAAACAGAGCTGAAATGATAGATTTTATTGTAGATTATACGCTAAATCCTACAGAAGATAAAATGTTGTTTTCACCAATGACAAAGAAAAGATTTGGTCTTATGCCCTCACAAAAAGGCAAAGTAACTGAGGATGAGATTAGAAAAATAGCTGAGTATTTTTTAAATAAATAGGTTTATTTTCTTCTTGTGTTTTGTCTTACTGATATTATGAATTGGTAGATTAGATAAGATAATGCTACTTTATATATAAAAATATTAAATGTCATATCTTTAGCACTTAAATTTGAAAATGGTGTTAAATTTGAGATATATAATTTACTAAATTCATCATTATAAATACTACATGATTGTTGTATACCAGGAGCTAAACAAACAGAAGTTATCATAAGTATAACTGCTACAATTCTTATTATTTCTCTTTGTTTATACATTAATTTATTATTGGAAT
>DAOVJL010000253.1 GCA_030673275.1 Sulfurimonas sp. | reverse complement strand
TCCTTTTACTAATAATATCTATATTTAGCTTTGAAAAATTATAGTATTCTTAAATTTAAATGATAATTTTTATCATTTAATAAAACTTAGTGTATAATACCATTATGATTAATTATACAGATATTTTAAGAGAACACAACCTGAAGGCTACACCTCAAAGGTTAGCCATTGCAAATACACTTTATACAAATGGGCATATTACTATAGACTCCTTGTATGAAGTAATGGTAGAGAAGTTTAACGCTATATCATTAGCAACTATATATAAAAATATAAATCTAATGCTGGAAAATTCATTTATAAAAGAAGTAAAACTTCCTAATGCAAAGTCTGTTTATGAACTTACACAAGCGCCTCATTCACATTTAGTATGTACAAAATGTTCAGCTATTGAAGATATTACAATAGATTTAAACTCTATTATAGATACTGTTACTAAAACAAGTAGTTTTAAAGTTGATTCTACAAATTTAGTTTTATCAGGTATTTGTAAAAAATGTTCTAATAATTAAATTTTATTAAAGGATAATAATTTTCCTTTAAGTCTTTTTTTAATATACTTTTGTAACTAAAATATACGAAGGTAAAAAATGAAATTTACAACAATCGCAACATTAGCATTATTAACATCATCATTAGTAGCATCATCATTAGCAACTGATGCAAAAAAAGCAGGACTAAAAGCTATCCCAAGCTCAACAACTGAACTTTTAAAGTTAATTGACAATCCAAAAAACCCTATCACTCCTAAGAAGATTGAACTCGGTAAAAAACTATTTTTTGAACCAAGAATCTCTAAAAGTGGTTTAATCTCTTGTAACACTTGTCATAACCTTGCTGATGGCGGTGATGATGGCTTGTCTGCAGCTGTTGGGCACAAATGGACTGTTAATCCTCACCATTTAGGTTCACCAACTGTTTTTAATGCTGTATTTTTTGATTCTCAATTTTGGGACGGTCGTGATCCAGACTTAGAAAAACAAGCTCAAGGTCCAATACTTGCAGCTCCAGAGATGGCTGCTACAAAAGAACATGTTGTAAAAACTGTAACTTCTATGCCTGAGTATGTAGCTGATTTTAAAAATGCTTATGGTGCCGGTGTTAAGATAAACTATGAAAAAATCACAGATACAATAGCTACTTTTGAGAGAACACTTGTAACTCCATCTGCTTTTGATGACTATTTAAATGGTAACGAAAATGCAATGACTGCTACTCAGAAAAAAGGTCTTAAAATATTTATAGATACTGGTTGTGCAACTTGTCATACAGGCATCGCTATTGGTGGTTCAATGAATGCGTTTAACATCACTGCAACTTATAAGTACATGAATGTTGGTGATTTTAAAGGTGATAAAAACGGTATGGTAAAAGTTCCAACACTTAGAAATATCACTCAAACAGCACCTTATTTCCATAACGGTCAAATTTGGAGTCTTAAAGATGCAATCAAAGAGATGGGTCGTATACAACTTGGTAAAAAAATATCTAATAAAGATGCAGCATCTATCGAAGAGTTCTTAAAAGCACTAGATGGCAGAAAAGGTCATATTATATTACCAACTCTTCCAGCTTCTACTTCTACAACTCCAAAACCAGATATCAACTAATTGCTTTACCCTTTTATACCCTTCTTGGGTATAACTGCACTATAAATTATTAAGAACTTTCACAATCGCTTTTGGCATCAGCTCATACTCTATATCTTTTATCTTCCTAGAAAAACTCTCTAAAGTATCATCGCTGCTTCGTATAAAGCTCTTTTGTAAAATAACATCCCCACTGTCAAGCTCAGAACTTACCCAATGAACAGTGACTCCACACTCATCACTCTCACCTGCAAAACTTCGCTCTACCGCTTTTGCACCTTTATATTTTGGCAACAGTGACGGGTGAAGATTGAGTGCTTTGATATTTGAAGTAAAAATGGGACTTAGAATTCTCATAAATCCACTTAACACAACTAAATCAGGTTCATAAGAGTTTACGAGCTTTACAAGTTCTGCGTCAAAACTTTCTCTAGAATCAAAAAAATCATGTTCTAAAACATCTGTTTTTATGTCAAGTTCTTTAAGTTTTTCTATACCTTTTGCATCTCTTTTATTTGTGATTCCACATGCGACAAAACACTCTTTTTTGTGTAATTTATCAATAATATTCTTGGCATTAAAGCCGTCTCCACTAAAAAGTATAACAATCTTTTTCATATGCGAATTATATCCAGTATGTCTAAAAATAAGACAAAAAAGGTATAATATCATTATGAATTACAAACAAATAGCACAAGAGACCTTAGAGATCGAAGCAAACACTCTTTTAGAGTCTGCAAAAAATATTGGCGATGTTTTTGATAAAGCAGTTGAGATTATCCTCGCATGTAAAGGCAAACTTATCATCACCGGTGTTGGTAAATCTGGACTAATTGGTGCAAAAATGGCCGCTACATTTGCATCTACCGGTACTCCTAGCTTTTTTCTACACCCAACAGAAGCACTGCATGGTGACTTAGGGATGAT
>DAOVJL010000184.1 GCA_030673275.1 Sulfurimonas sp. | reverse complement strand
TTGACCAATGTTTAACTCTGTAATCTCTTCAATATCCATCATGTAAGAGACATTATGATAGTTTAGTCCATGTCCGGCTGCAACTTCAAGTCCAAGATCTTTTGCGTGCTTAGCTGCTGCTATGATATCTTCAATTGATTTCTCAAGTTTGCTTTGTAATTCATAACGAGGAAGTTCAAGCTCTTTTATTGAATGGTTAGAGTGAGCAAGAGATGAGTTTAGCATTGCAAAAATATTAGCAAAACTTCCTGTGTGTAGTTCAACCATCTCAGCGCCTAATTCTTTTGATTTTTCCATCGCTTCAATTGTCGGGTCAACAAATAGTGAAACAGGGATAATAGAGTCGTGCAGTTGTTCAATTGCGTAAGTTATCTCATCTTCGTACGTAAAAACATCTAAACCACCCTCTGTAGTAACTTCTTCTCTTTTTTCAGGGACTAAAGTTGCACGATGTGGTTTTAAATCACTAACTATATTTAAGATTTCTCTATTTATTGAACACTCAAGGTTTACAGGCAGTGTAGAATGCTGCATAATGTTTTTTACATCAATATCTTGAATATGGCGTCTATCTTCTCTTAGATGTATTGTAATCTGGTCAGCACCGTTAGCACATGCGACATAAAGTGCATTTAAAATATCCGGGTCGTTTACACGTCTAGCTTCTCGAAGCACTGCTACATGGTCTATATTTACACCTAATGTCATATTCCTCACTAACTTACCTTGTTTATATGATTTTAATATTTTTATCTAGCACGAGGGTGTTTGTAATCATTACGCTCACAAGCAGTGAACATAGTTACAGTAGTTAGTGTTAATATAATAATTAAAGCAATTTTTTTCATTTTTTGTCCTTTACCTAGTTAAAAAGTATCGGTAATTATATCATTAATTTTATTTATACTATCTGTGCTTGCAAAGCAACTTTTATCTCCACAAATCATATAGTCTTTATCATCAGTAGTTTTTCTTTGTATAAAAGGATAATTTAGAGAGCTGAGTTCAAAAGAGTTTAACTCTAAATTTGAAATATTTGATTTTATAACTCTGTCACCTTTTAAGTGTCTCAATGATTGACGCAACATATAAGGGTATATTACAGGGCGGCGTCCAAGCTCATAAGAATTGTACTCTAATGTTTTAAATGCAAAATGAGAGTATTTTTCATCTTCAAGCAGTGTGCCAAGTGATATTAAAACATCAACCATTATGCTTACCGAGCTTGTGTATGTATTGTCTGCTATATCAGCTTTTGTTTTAAACTCTCCGGTACTAAAATTCCAAGTTCCATTTTTGTAAAATTCTTTTAGTGCCATATTTGCAAAATGTTGAGCACGAATTAGATATATCTCATCTTGTGTAGAGTTAAAAGCTGAGACTAGAGCAAGAGCTAAAAATGCATAATCTTCTAAAAAAGCTTCCACTTTTGGTGTTTTATGTATAAGAGTCGTATGATAAAGTTTGCCATCTATAAACATAGTATTTAGTAAGGCATCTAAGCTTTTAATAGCTTTATTTTTATACATATTATCAATACTGCCTAAGGTAAACAGAGATTTAATCATCATACTTGACCAAGAAGTTTGAATTTTTTTATCAAAAAAATCTTTTTCATCAGCATCTCTAGCACTATAAAATAAAAAATCTTCACTCATCTGTTTTAAACAAAAATCAGCTGTTTTTTTAGCAATATCCAAATAAAACTCATCTTTATAAGATAAATAAACATCTGTATAAAGTTCACAAAGCAGAGCGTTGTCATAAAGCATCTTTTCATGATGTGGTTTGCGCCACTCTTCATCCATAGCATACCTGCAAAATCCACCATCTTTTTCATCCCACATACCACCGACAGTCATGTTTTTCAGAGTGTTTTCAATCATTGCACGAGCTGATTTGTCATCATAGAGTTTATCTATAATTAAGAGTGTACCAAGTGTGTTTGCTTGAGGAAATTTTGGTGCGCTAGAAAAACCACCATATTTGGTATCATAGTTGTTTTTTACCTGTAGCATAAAGTTTTTAGTAAAATCTTCTTTTAAAACAGTAGCTTCTTTGGGATGTTCTACATGGTTTAAAAAGCCTTCAACTTCATCTGCATTTTTGTATATCTGCTCATCATTTTGAGAAATTTTAGAACCTATAAGTTTTGTTAGCTCTTTAAAACCCATCCCTTCAATACTGCCTTGTTCTGATTCTGGCGGTATATATGTTCCTGCAAAAAATGGCTTGTTTTGAGGCGTGCAAAAGATAGATGTAGGCCATCCGCCTGCTCGACGGTTAAGCAACATATGAACTTCTTGATAGTGTTTGTCTATGTCTGGTCTCTCTTCACGGTCAACTTTTATACAAACAAAATGCTCATTTAAAATATCTGCACACTCTTGGTTTTCAAATACAGTCTCTTCCATAACATGACACCAGTGACATGAAGAGTAGCCTATAGAGATAAATATAGCTTTGTTTTCATCTTCGGCTTTTTTAAATGCTTCATCACCCCAAGGAAACCAATCAACAGGGTTATTTTTGTGTTGTTGTAAATATGGTGAGTCTTCTTTTTCTAATCTATTTGACATGTTGAATTCTTTTTATTTTATAAATTTATTAAATGCAAGAGTAGGGAAATGTTACTAATAGTGTGCTTAAGAAAATATTATATATATAAATGTAACATACTTTCTTAAATGTAAATGAATTTTCGCTTACAACTATAATAATTATTAATATATGAATTATTTTTGTTACAATCTCAATAACATTTTACTTTATTGTAGGGGTAAAGGACTTTGTAATTTAAAGTTTAAAGGATCCTAATGAGAAAAATCATTACAGCTATGCTTATAGCATTAAGTTTAGCAGCAAGTGCTACAGCAGGTAACACAAACACTCACGACGAAGATAAGTCAGTAATAACAGGCTGTGAACCTGACTGTGGAACAGGTATCTTGTACTAGAAGATACTATCCAGGTTATATAAATAGGGTGACCCAGAACTCGTAGGGAGAGTCTCTAGGCCACCCTCTTAATATTTTCATTTGGTGGCCTAAGCTCATAGGAGAGTGTATAGACCACGCCAATATATAATTTTAAAACTTCACTGAAGCGATTAGACGCAGAGCATCTTCCTTGTAGTCGGCACCAGCCGCCACCATGTCAACATCTCTATGCACATAAATCCCTTTTAAATCCACAAGTTTAGCAATCTTAGTCGTAAAGATAAGGTCAAACTCTGTACCTTCATCCATTGTACTAGAATCTTGATCTGTGTTTTGTAAAAAGGCAATAAGTTTTAGATTGTCAAACTTATAACTAGCTCCAAGTCTCCAAGCTTCTGTATCACGTGTTCCAACTACAG
>DAOVJL010000171.1 GCA_030673275.1 Sulfurimonas sp. | reverse complement strand
CCATACTCACTGTGACCCTCGTCTGAATGCTGACCAGTCTTTAGAGTTGGCATTTTTAATAGCAGATACTTTAAAAGAATCAAGAAAATAAATCAATATTGGAGATAAACTTTATGAGTTTATCTCTTCCTCTTTTTCCTCAATAGCAAAAAGCTCTTCCATCTTTTGTTCATAAATAGTTTCTATTTCTGCAAGTGCATTAGCTAACTGTGTTATCCCAATCTCTTCATAACATTTTGGATCTGCCAAACATCTGTTTTTTTCTTCAATCTCAAGTTCAAGCTTTTCTATCTCTTTGGGTAGTTCTTCTAGTGCAATTTTCTCTTTAAAAGTAAGTTTAACAACTTTTTGCTTTTCTCGCTTTTTTGGTCGCTCTGCTTCTACTTCTTTTTCCATGTCATCTAGTACATGTAACTCTTTTTCTAACTCTAAATATTCAGAGTATTGCTGATAACTTTCTTCAATATGTTTGTCTTTTTTAAAGATAAAAAGCTTTTTAGCGATTTTATCTACGAAATATCTATCGTGACTTACAATAATAACAGCTCCGGGAAAGTTAGTTAGCTGCTCTTCTAAGATATTGATAGTTGGAATGTCTAAATCATTTGTAGGCTCATCTAGTATAAGGATATCAACTTCAAGTGTGAAAAGTAGAGCAAGAGCGATACGATTTTTTTCTCCACCACTAAGTATTCCTATCTTTTTCTCTAAAAATTCTCTTGGAAAAAGAAAGTTTTTGAGGTATCCATATACATGCATGTCTTTGCCACGAACACTTACACGGTCTCCACCATGAGGACAAAAAGTCTCAATCAAGTTTTTATCATCATCTAGCATTTCACGATGTTGATCGAAGTAACCTATCTTGAAATCGCCCTGTTTTATTTTTCCACATGTAGGTTCTAATCGTCCAAGTAATGCTCTTAAAAGTGTTGATTTTCCACTGCCGTTTGGTCCTACAATAGCTATAACATCTTTTTGAAGTATACGGGTTGTAAAGTTTTTAAGAAGTTCTTTATTTCCAAGTGTTAAGCCCAAATCTTCTACTTCAAAAAGCATTTTTTGTTTGTTTATACTTTTGTCACGGTTGAAGTGTTTTGCTTCACGTTGAAGTTCAATGGACATTTTTTTGATTTGTGCAGGGTTTGTTTTTGCATTTTCTCTGAGTTGCATTAGTCGCTCTTTGCGACCCTCATTTCTTTTTAGCCTTGCTCTAACACCCCTTGCATACCAAGCATTTTCTCTTTTTAGGACATCAAGTAGATTGTCATGCTGTTTTTCCAATGTTCTGATATATTCAGCTTTTTGAGTTAAGTAGTTACTATAACCGCCGCTATATTCTCTAAGAGCACAATTTTCAACTTCTATAGACTTTGTAGCGATTCTGTCTATAAAATATCTATCGTGAGAGATAAAAACAAGAGTAAACTTTTCTTTTAAAATTAACTCTTCTAAAAACTCAACCATATAAACATCAAGGTGATTGGTAGGCTCATCTAAAAGTAAAATATCAGGTTTTTGTAAAAGTAGCGAGGCTAGGGCAACACGACGTTGTTCCCCACCACTCAGCAGTACAATTGGTTTGTCTTCATACTGTTTTAAATCAAAGTGTTGAATGATTCTTTCTATCTTATCGTCAAGGTTCCAAGCGTTATGATGCTCAATATAGCGAGATAGTTTTTCATGCTCATCTATAAGAAGTTTGTTTTCAAAGTCATCGGCAAGTTTAAGTGAGAGTTCATTATATCTCTCTTTGGCTTCATTGAGTTCACGCAAACCATCCTCAACAGCTTCTCTTACTGTATGACCCTCTTTGAAGTTTGGTCTTTGATCAAGCATTTTAACTTCTAGATTTTGTCGTACTACTCTATCACCTGCATCTTGTTCGAGTGTTCCATTCACTATTTTCATAAGAGTAGACTTCCCACTACCATTTTTACCGATTATAACAATTCGCTCGCCCTCATCTATATGAAAATTTACCTCTGTTAAAATCTTTTGTGCTGAGTAGTGTTTTGAGATGTTTTGTAGGTCTACTAGTGCCATTTATATATCTTTATCCTCTTCTTCTACTTCAATGCATAACTCTCTTGCTGTATACCAGTCAGCTATGCCTTTATCATTATAATGGTACTCTCTTTGTTTTACCGGGATTACACTGTTTCTTAATTTTGAACGGATTATACCTAATACAATAAAACTAAGAATTAGTACAAAAAAGGCTATAAAATAATCATACATGTACCAAATTATCAAGGTAATCAAATAGGGTGAAAATTGTAAAAATATCCTCAATATAAATGAAATAATTTTACATTTTTTGGATTTTAGTATCGGTGTTGGTTCAATCATATCTATAAAGTCATTTTGCATAAATGTATTATAGCAAAAGCATCTTAAATCAACAATCAACTAAACTTAATTTAGTCTAATAGACTCAATTAAGTTGATAATACTTCTGTTATTAACCTTTTTTTGATAAACTTACAAAAATTTTCAAATTAGGATATTAAAAATGGCTAAACATCAGTTTCAAACGGAAGCAAATCAAATATTAAATCTTATGATTCACTCACTATATTCAAACAAAGAAATTTTCCTTCGTGAGTTAGTTTCAAACGCTTCAGATGCACTGGATAAATTAAATATGTTAGTTTTAACAGATGAGAAATATAAAGATGTAACTTTCTCACCTCGTATAGATATAGTAGCTAATAAAGAAGCTAAAACTTTAACAATCAAAGATTCTGGTATCGGTATGAACGAAGAGGATTTAATGAACAATCTAGGTACTATTGCAAAATCTGGTACTAAAGCATTTTTAGAAAATCTTACAGGTGATCAAAAAGAGGATTCTAATTTAATTGGTCAGTTTGGTGTTGGTTTTTATGCTTGTTTTATGGTCGCTGATAAAGTAGAAGTTACTACTAAAAAAGCTGGCGAAGATCAAGCATTTTTATGGACAAGTAGTGGTGATGGCTCATTTGAGTTAGAAAATACAACTCAAGATGGGCATGGTACTACTATAGTTATGCACTTAAAAGATGATGAGTCAGAATTCCTCGAGACTTACCGTGTTGAGAGTATTATTAAAAAATACTCTAACCATATTCCGTTCGCTATTTTTATGGATAAAGAGAAGCATATTCCGGCAGTTGCAGATGATGATGGCAAAGAGACAGAGCCGAGCAAGACAGAGATAGAAAATGAGCAGATAAACAAAGCAAACGCACTATGGACTATATCTAAAAGTGAAATTAAAGATGAAGAGTATAAAGACTTCTACAGCTCTATAGCTCATTCATCAGAAGAGCCGCTGACTTGGATTCATAATAAAGCAGAGGGTGCAATTGAATATACTACACTTTTTTATATCCCTTCAAAAGCTCCAATGGACCTATTTCGTGTAGATTATCAAACAGGTATCAAACTTTATATAAATCGTGTATTTATTACTGATGATGAAAAAGAGTTAATGCCGACTTATTTAAGATTTTTACGTGGTGTAATTGACTCTAAAGATTTACCGCTTAATGTATCTCGTGAGATTTTACAGTCAAATCCAACTATGGATAAAATCAAAAAAACATCTGTTAAAAAAGTTCTCTCAGAGCTTTCTAAAATGGCTAAAAAAGATAAAGAAAAATATGATTCTTT
>DAOVJL010000152.1 GCA_030673275.1 Sulfurimonas sp. | reverse complement strand
TTGTAGTTTATACCTGAACGATTCAGTCCCTCTTCAATCGAACGACTTAAAACATTTACACGATAGAGTACCGCTATATTTTCTGCCTTAACTCCAGACTCTAAAAGTTTAGTGATTTTTAAAGCAATTTTTCTAGCTTCTTCATTCTCGTCATTAGAGTTTAAAATAGTCACATCTTCACCACTTCCACGGGTAGGAAGAAGTTTTTTACCGAGTCTTGAGCGATTATGCTCTATAAGTGCGTTTGCAACTTTTAGGATTGGTTCTTTAGAGCGGTAGTTTTCTTCAAGTTTAAAAGTATTTGTTCCGGCAAAATCTTGGTCAAACTCCATAATATTTCTTATGTGAGCACCACGCCAACCATAAATACTCTGATCATCATCACCGACAACACAGAGATTATTATGTGAAGTACAAAGTTTTTGCAGAAGTTTTAACTGCAACTCATTTGTATCTTGATACTCATCTACCATTATATAATTATATTTCTCAGATGTTTTTCTTGCTAATTCAGGATTCTTTTCTAAAAGTTTATAAGTAAGCGCAATCAAGTCATCAAAATCAACTAGGTTGTTCTCCAGAAGATAAGCCTCATACTCTTCATAAACTTTTGCAATTTGCTGATAATTATAAAGTTCTGCCTGTTTATATGCATCATCAGGAGTAAGAAGTGAGTTTTTATACCTTGATATCTCACTCGCTATAAGTGGTGTTGGTATCTCTGAATTGATTTTTTTAATAATTCTTTTTTTGTCATCCGTATCTATTACAACAAAATTATTTTCTCTATTTAAGAGATGGATATTAAATTTTAAAAATAGCAGCCCAAATTTGTGAAAAGTACAAAGTAGTGGAGGATAAGCAGGATCATTTATCATCTTATATGCACGGTCTCGCATCTCTTTTGCAGCTTTATTTGTAAATGTAAGAGTTAATGTATTTGATGCAGGGATCCCCAGCCCTTTAATAAGATATGCTAAACGAGAAACGATAGTAGTTGTTTTCCCACTTCCAGCTCCAGCTAAAATCAGAACAGGACCCTCTGATTGTTTTACAGCTCTTGTTTGAGAATCATTTAATCTTTCAAATATTTTTTCCATTTATTGCCACTATTTCTATTGAGTTAATTTATTATAGCCAAATTCATATAAATATTACAAAACTATTGCATTAATTATAATTTTGAGTTATACTTTTATTTATTATTTAAACTTATAGGAATTATTATGCTAAAAGATTTTGCAAAGTTACAGACTTTCTTAATGGTTATAAAAGAGAAAAGCTTTTCAAAGGCATCTGCAAAATTAGGAATATCTCAACCTGCAGTTACTCAACAAATTAAGTTTATTGAAGATTATCTTGATACAAAAATTGTAGAGAGAAAAAAGAATGGTATCCTTCTTACAAAAGAGGGTGAAGACCTATACAGAATTGCGATAAGACTTGAAAAAGCTATAGCAAGCAGTGAAAAAGAACTTTTAAAAATCATTAACAAAGACTTTACCTTTGTTATGGGTTCTTCATATGCTATTGGTAACTATGTACTGCCAAACTATCTTGGTGAGATTAAAAAAAGAATTGACAACAATGTTTATATGAATGTTGCTCTTTCAAGTGAAATTATTGATCAATTAGAAGATAAAAAAATTGATGTTGCTCTTATTGAATCTCCAGTATTTAGAGATGGAATCATATATAGAGAATGGGTTATGGATGAACTTGTTGTTTTTTCAAATCAACCAATTAAAAAACAGTTAAGCGCAGAAGATATGTTGGGATTTGACTGGATATGTAGAGATGAACATTCACATACAAGAAAACTGACAAGTGAAGTTTTTGAAGAGATGGGCGTTCAGTGTAACAACTTTAATGTGCTTGGTGTTCTTGGAAGCCCTACAGCCATTAAAGAATCTATCCTACATGCTGATAAAAACAGTCCAAGACCTGTTGTATCTGTAATGAGTCGTCATGTAATCGCTGGTGAGTTAAAAGATGGTAAACTTTTTGAAGCTAGACTGAAAAATTATAAGATTGAAAGAAACTTTTACATTGCTTACTTAAAAGAGAGAAAGCATGATGCATTTGTTGATAATGTTGTAAACTACTTACTATCTCTAAATAAAATTTAACTCAATGAGTTAAATTTATTTTAAAAACTTTGAATTCTCTGGATTCGCTAAAAATGAAGCCATAGAGTTCTCTACCCCGCCTTCATCTACTTTTTCAACCTCTGCAGTATCTTTTTTATGACTTGATAAATTAATAAGAAGCGGTGTTTCATCTACGATTACCTGCATAACACTAAGAAGTGGTACACTAACAAATGAGCCGAAATTATCTGCTCCAAAACCTGCTTCAAAAATCAAAGTATTGTTTTCAATTTTAGCAGTATCAAATGTATAGCCTGCTAGGAAAAAAAGTGTCATAGGTCTAAATTCTGCACTTATAGAATCTGGAAGAGCCGGATCAAATGAAATATCTTCTATATTACAAAGAATCCCAAAATTTTGATCTTTATTAAATAGATGAATTATCAGCTCTTGTATATTTTTTTGCATTAAAACTGCAAAATCTTTATCTTTAATTACACTGTCTAGCAAAAAAAATCCTTTTTATTATGTAATTATATCAAAAACTCACACTCTTCAAGAATATCAAAATCTATCATTGCATTTAAAAGTGCTGTTTTAGAAAAACTTCTAAGATCCTGCACCTTTATATCAGCTTCTATAATCTTACCTTCATCTATAAGTCTAGCTCTTGTAGTTCCTTTTAAAAGAGGCTCTTTTGGAGTAATCCACTCTCCATCTTTATAAAAAGCGATATTAGCAATACTTGTATCACTCACAAGCAAATCTTTGATAATAAGTATATCATCACCCTCACCTCTTTGTTCATACAAGGCATCTATCTCATCTCTATATGTAGATTTATTTGAATACTCAATTTCATTATTAAAAATCAATTTCAAAGAGCTAATCTCTCTTTTTTTGTACTCATGGTATGAAACAGTAACAGTGTCAGGTGTATAGACTAAACGACATCTATATGTGCCATATGGCGGAGGATTCAAGTACTCTTTCAAATCCTCTTTTTCTTCAGTGCCAAGAAAATTCAATACACTCTCATATCGTTCTTGATGATATGACATGTTGAAGAGTTCTCCATCAATTGACTTGATGGTTTCTAAATAACTATTCTTCACTAAAAAGTTCTGTACTCAGATATCTCTCGCCCGTATCACAAAGAATTGTTAATAAGGTTTTACCTTTAAACTCTTCTCTTAAAGCGATTTGCATTGTTGCATATACATTTGCACCGGCAGATATTCCAACCAATAGACCCTCTTCTTTTGCTAACATTTTTGCTGTTTTTATGGCATCTTCATTACTCACTTTTATCACTTCACTATAAATCGTTGTATCTAAGATTTCAGGTATAAACCCGGCACCAATACCTTGAATAGCATGTGGACCAGCCGGTTCTCCAGATAAAACTGCAGAAGTCTCCGGTTCAACTGCGAATATTGCTATATTTTCAATCTTCTCTTTTAAAACTTTTGATGTTCCGCTAAGTGTTCCGCCTGTACCTACTGCTGCTACAAAAACATCAATATCTCCATCAGTATCATTTAAAATCTCTTTTGCTGTTGTTAACATGTGAATTTCTGGATTTGACGGATTATTAAACTGTTGCAAGACTATAGAGTTTGAAATCTCATGTTGGAGTTCATCTGCTTTATCAATTGCACCACTCATACCCAAAGTTGCCGGTGTTAAAATAAGCTCGGCACCCAGAGCTTTTAGTAGGTTTCTTCTCTCTAAACTCATAGACTCCGGCATTGTCAAAACAAGTTTTAAATTTTGTGCTGCACAGTTAGCTGCCAGTGCAATTCCGGTATTACCACTTGTAGGCTCTATAATAGTTGTATCTTTATTTATTTTGCCAGCTTCTTG
>DAOVJL010000061.1 GCA_030673275.1 Sulfurimonas sp. | reverse complement strand
GGGTGTTTTAAAATAACTTAGGACCATATGTGTTCTTGCATACTTCATTAATTTTACATATGAAAAATAGAGTTTTTTGCTCTCTATTCCAAGGTATCGAAGAGAAAAATATTTTGCAATAACATAATCTTCACAGTCTCCCTTGTCCTTGCCTAAGAATTCCAAGGGGGTAGCCCAGTAATTTTTTTTACCCCATATATTTATATCATCAGCATAAGGCACATCATTAAAAAAATTATTGATTTCTTCAAGTTTTACTTCAGTCGGACTATCTTGGAGTTCAAGTAACTTTGCATTGTATGACTCATATCTGTTGCGTACATACATGTCGTATTTTTTTTCAGCTTTTTGTATGAGAGCTTCTGAGATTATGCCGGGGATTGGTTTCTCGAGAATAACTTTCTTTTCAACTGAACAGCTTGTCAAAATTAATATTAATAACAAAAATAATGGAATATGTTTCAACTGTGCTACCTCTTGCATATAGAATTTTTTTAAAGTACTACTATTTTATCAAGTCTTTGTAAATTTTATTATACAATTAATAAAACTTAATGAAGGAATATATCATGAAAAGAGATGAAATGATCAAAGAAGCTAAGAAACAGTTGGCTAGTTTCCAAAAAGAGATAGGTGAGATTAAAGAAGCAAGTTCACATCTAAATGAAGAAGCTAAAAAACAATTTGAGATAGGTGCAAAAGAGCTAGAAAGTCTTTATAAAGACGCAGACCAAAAATTTGACACTCTTTCAACTAAGGCCGAAGAAAATTACAAAGAAGTCAAAGAATTTGTAGAGTTAACAAATAAAGCTCTAAAACACTCTTTTAACTATTTTATGTCGCATTATAGAAAGAAATAGAAGTCCAAAAATTTGTCAATAACGATAAGTAAAGAAAAAAGTGTTTTGAAAGTGGCTCTGGATACGGGATGGTCTAAAATATACTAATGAGCCCTGAAATAGCCACTTTAAACTCTCTCTTCTATCAACAAAAGCCATCAAAAGACATATGTATAGCTACCAAGTAGCTAAGTATTAAAATTATAGTTATAATTAGTGTATTATAATTAGCTATGCATCAAAGGAACAAAATGGATTGGATAATAGATAATAAAGAATGGATATTTAGTGGAATAGGTGTATCGGTTGTTGTATTTGTAATGAGTCTATTTATAAAGTCAAAAAAGAATAATACATTAAATCAGTCTTCAGGGAAAAATTCTATTAATATTCAGTCAGCTAATGATATTAATATTGGCAATAATAATGATAAATGACAAAATAAAGAAGCAAAATTCAGGAGATAACAGCACTAATTTACAAGCTGAAAACATTGTAATTAATCAAGGAATTACAACAACTGAAGCAAGAGATATAGCTTTGGATATTTATAAATCAAACTTTATGAAGTTATCTGAAGAAGCAGCTACTATAGCACTATTGAGAGTAGAATCATTTACAGATAAATTTATAAAAAAAACATTTGAAGAAAATGTAAATGATAAATTTCAATCTCCTGGATTACAATATGCTTTATTTAATGCTCAAAGGGAATGTGCAAAAAGTGGTGATAAAAACATTGAAGATATATTATCAAATATTTTAGTAGATAGAGCGAGGGAAGATGTTAGGGGATTAAAACAAATAGCATTAGAAGAGTCAATCACTATTATTCCAAAGTTAACAGATAAACAAATGAATATTCTTACTTTAAATTATTTATCAAATGAATCATACTTTTTTGCTAATTCAATAAATAATCTTAAAATATTTTTATCAAAATGGGTTCTGCCTTTTAAAGAAGAAATTGAATATAATTCAGCAGATTTAAAACATATTGAATTTACTGGTTGTATAAATGGTATTTCTACTAGTTCAGTTAAAGGTGCACCACAAAATAATATTAGAAAAGTTTATGCAGGACTATTTTCAAAAGGGTTTACATTAGATGAGTATACAAAAGATTTAGGTTCTGACGAAAAATATATTAAATTATTAATCAAGTGTCTTCATGATGCTGAAAAATATCAATTAAATGCAATGAGTACTTCAAACTTAGGTAGTTTATATAAAGATGTAGAATACGATTCTGATGAAAAAAAAATAATAATGGAATATTTTAGGCGTAATATAATGACAAGTGAGGAAATTAAATTATTTTTTATTGAATTAGAACAAGATATTGAATTTATATTTGATTTAAAAAATACACAAATTTTTAAACTTGAATTAACACCTGTTGGAGCAGCTATAGCATTGGCTAATTTTAAACATAAAACTGGAAGTCAATTAGGTTGGCCATATTGGATGAGAAATGCATAATTATAATATTAAAAGTGACTTAATGGCTTTAAAATTTTTTAGAACATTTGGTTTGGTTTTGTTTAAAAAAGACCCCAGAGGTTGAATCTCCACTTTTTCTCGTTCCAAAGTTTCACTTGGGAGTGTATACTTGAGTTATGCACTCCCAAGCACAGCATGAGTAAATATATAAAACGTGACAATAAGAAAAGAGCTACATTTTTAGAAAACAATTCTATAGATTTAGAAGGAGCATAAATATGAATAGTAATGTAAAACATTTATTAAAGATGTTCTTAGTGCTTATTATTGGGATTGCTATAGGGGCAGCTTTAGTATGGAAAGCAAATAATCCTGATGATTTTCGACACCCGAGAGATAGAACTATTAAATTGTATTAGAATTGGCTAAAATAAAAGTGTACCGAATGACACCGAGTAATAAAAAAGTTGCTTAAAAGTCAATGATTGTGGGATTTGACACGGATTTGGCAGTGTGATTGTTCTATCTTGTAAATAACTCGAAAAAAAACTTTAAAGAATTTTTCGAGTGTTTCGTGTCGGTTGAATATTAGAATGTGTGGTCAACCAATTTGATAGATCTACCTAGCAAACGTAGAAGCAAGAAAAGAACCGTTTAGACAATCTTCTTGCTTCTATTTTGCCTTTAGACACTTTCTTCTTTCTTGAGAGCTATATGGAAGCAGTTCCTATGCTGTATAAACTGCTCTCATGATTTAGCACTTAAGAATGTTATTTAATTTTCGTTCTAATCAATACAGAGTCACCACCTACTACAGGAATACCATCATCCGTAAATCCAGTTAACTCTAATTCAACACATTGGTTTCTCTCCGCTTCAGCAATTGCAGCAGCTAGTGCTTGTGTATCAAATTTCACAATTAAATCAAGGTAACCATCTCCGCAATAAGAGTCTAAGACACTATCAGTACCAGCTACTGGTGGATTAACCGTGGCATCCCAGAGATCACAATTGAAATTGGCTTGATTATTCGCGTCAAAGCAAGTGGAACAGTCTATATTAGTAGGTGCAGGCTGTGTTGTATCTTTGATCTCCCATTCAACAAGTGCAGGTACACCTGCAAGTGTAATTGTTGCTGGATCAATTGTAGTAACATCTAAATCTGCGGAACCGACAATGGCTACTGGTACGCTACCCTTGCTTCTAGCATTAAATGGGTTTGGACAAGACCCTGGTTTAACGTCAACGTCTGCCTCTATTAAAGTTCGTCTAAGCTTAATGTCATCAACAGAGCCATTATAAAAGGTCACATTATCTACTTCTGCAAAACGTAGACGGATAGCCTGACCAGCCCATTGACTCAAATTTACGTCGAACAATGTCGGTGCTGTTACAAGGGGATCACCTGGCATAGTCTGAAAAATTGTATGCAGGATATCTCCTGGATTAACTGAAAGCAAAGGGGCACCTGGTAGCATTATATCCACCCTATACTGCTGGTTTGGTGGACCGATGTAAGATAACGATGGAGGACTGTAAAAAGCACTAGCCCAGTTATGAGAGTACAGTGTGAAACTAAGTTCGTAGTGACCGTCTAATACAAAATCTTGGTAAAGAATTTGTACATTAGGTCCCCCCTGGTGACTAGTTGCAGCATAAGTTCCTTCAGGTGGAAAAGGAATTGGGTGAGCAGCAGGTGGGGACATCGTACCGGTATATGTAGACCAACCAGTTGTATTACCTGCCCGGTAAATACCCCAACCATTAAGATTACCCGTTTCAAAATTACCATTGGTAACCTGTATTGAAGCAGGTGCTATAAGACTAGATGCTTCCATAAGTGGCTTAACCGGTAGTATGTGAACTGTCTCTGCACTTACCCCATTACCATATTCTTGAACATCTGCCATTGCCAACATTGGAATTAACGATGCTGAAGCAATCATAAGCATTATGCTTGAATTCTTGAATTTCATTGTTCTATCTCCTTCTTTATAATTAAATATTATTTATTCTCAATAGCACTAAACTCTATTTTGCTAGGTATATAAAAATCCAAAATGTATGAATATGCTAAATATCATACAAACTACAAAATAGAATATTTGACGATATCGTTATGTCAATGAGCAGTCTAAATTATTTTGTCTCTGAATGACAAAATTTTCATGACACTACATACATAACTTACTTGATGGCTTTTAAAATGATTGATATGCAAAAAAGCCAAAAAATTCTTCTTTGGCAGCTTGACTATCTGAAGGCAGACTCGAAGCTTTCCTCCCCTTTTTTCAAAGGTTTGGCTTTGTCAGAAAAACAACAACTTACAAGTGCTAAATATAAAATACTATATCTAACTATCAACATTATAAAACTATATTTCTTAAAAACAGATAATAATACAAATTAAAACAATTATATATTTATTGCACTGAGAATTTATTTTACATATACCCTCTTGCATCGTATCAGGGAGGAGAGACAACCTTGCATAACATCAAGCAAATTTTCTATATATCTATAAAGTCAAATTATTTCAATTCACTTTTAAAATAATATATAATTTTTGGTACTATATAGGCACAGTAGCTAAATAATTCAGTTGGAAAGTTTGGTATATAGGGGTTTAAAAAGTAATGGCTCCGGATACTGGATTCGAACCAGTGACCAAGTGATTAACAGTCACCTACTCTACCGCTGAGCTAATCCGGAATGTAAAAAAGTTCTTAAAAAATGGTGTCAAGAGGGGGACTTGAACCCCCGACCCCCGGCTTATGAGACCAGTGCTCTAACCAGCTGAGCTACCGTGACATCTTTTAAGAGGCTGGAATTATATTGTTTTAAACCTTTAAAAAGCTTAAAATTAATAGTACTAAGATAATTTAGCAAGTATTTAACAAATTTTTAGTAGAATTCCATTAATAAAAATATATTGATAACACAATAAGGATATATATGAACTTTCAACCATTAGGAAAAAGAGTTTTAGTAAAAAGAGTAGAGGAAGCTAATACGACTGCTTCTGGGATTATTATCCCTGATAATGCTACTGAAAAGCCATCTCAAGGTGAAGTTGTAGCTGTAAGTAAAGAAGTTTCAGAACTAGCATGTGGAAATATTGTTTTGTTTGGTAAATATGCAGGAAATGAAGTTTCACTTGGTGCAGATAAGTTTTTAGTTTTAGAAACTGATGATATTTTTGGGATAATAGGATAATAATATGGCAAAAGAGATAATTTTTTCAGACAATGCAAGAAATGTATTAGCAAGAGGTGTTGAGAAACTAACAGATGCTGTAAAAGTGACTATGGGACCAAGAGGTCGTAATGTTTTGATTCAAAGAAGTTACGGCTCTCCGGTAATCACTAAAGATGGTGTTTCTGTTGCAAGAGAAGTTGAACTTAAAGACAAGCTAGAAGATATGGGTGCTCAACTTGTAAAAGAGGTTGCATCTAACACTGCTGATGAGGCAGGTGATGGTACTACTACAGCTACAGTTTTGGCAAATGCTATTTTTTCAGAAGGTCTTAGAAATATCACTGCTGGAGCAAATCCAATTGAAGTTAAGCGTGGTATGGACAAAGCTTGTGAGGCAATTTTAGAGAACCTAAAAGCAGCTTCAAAAGCTGTGAAATCAAATCAAGATATAGCTCAAGTCGCTACTATTTCTGCTAATTCTGATAGTGATATTGGTGATATGATTGCAGAAGCGATGGAAAAAGTTGGTCAAGACGGTGTTATCACTGTTGAAGAAGCTAAAGGTATCAGTGATGAGCTTGAAGTTGTTGAAGGTATGCAGTTTGACCGTGGTTACTTAAGCCCATACTTCATTACAAATACTGAAAAAATGATTGCTGAGATTGAAAATCCTTGGATTTTACTTTGTGATAGCAAAATATCTTCACTTAAAGATCTTCTTCCACTACTAGAGCAAGTTCAAAAAACACAAAGACCACTACTTATTATCGCTGAAGATGTTGAAGGTGAAGCACTTTCAACTTTAGTTGTAAATAAACTTCGCGGTGTTTTAAATATCTCTGCTGTTAAAGCTCCTGGTTTTGGTGACAGAAGAAAAGCAATGCTTCAAGATATTGCAACTTTAACTGGCGGAGTAGTAATCGCTGAAGAGACTGGACATACACTTGAAGGTGCTACATTAGAGTTACTTGGACAATCAGCTCGTGTTATTATAGATAAAGACAACACTGTTGTGGTTGACGGTTCTGGTGATGAAAGTGCCGTAAAACAAAGAGTAGCTGAGATAAAAACTCAACTAGATGCTACAACTTCTGAGTACGACAAAGAAAAACTTCAAGAGCGTTTAGCAAAACTTTCAGGCGGAGTAGCAGTAATCAAAGTTGGTGCTGCAACTGAGACTGAGATGAAAGAGAAAAAAGACCGTGTTGATGATGCACTTTCAGCTACAAAAGCTGCGGTAGAAGAGGGTGTTATTATCGGTGGTGGAGCTGCTTTTGTTCGTGCTGCATCAAAGGTTTCTCTTGAACTTGAAGGTGATCAACAAATAGGTTGTGAAATTATACTTCGTGCTGTAAAAGCACCAATCAAACAAATTGCACAAAATGCCGGTTATGATACTGGTGTTGTTGTAAATGCGGTTGAGAGTGCAGATAGTGAAACTGTAGGTTTTAACGC
>DAOVJL010000037.1 GCA_030673275.1 Sulfurimonas sp. | reverse complement strand
TTTGAAGCGTCCTTAAACATAGAAATAAGAGCACCAAAAATATCCTTATCCAAGCTTTCTATATCTCTTGATAATCGATTTGGATTTGCAACATACTGTATTGATTTATTTTTAGCTAAAACCTTAAAGGCGGCAGATGGATCTTTACTTATCGATGCTCTTAAAATAGAACTATAGTCACTCGGACCGCAACCAGTCAGCAAAATGGCAATAAGAACAAAAATTATATATCTTTTCATAATATTATTCTATCGCAATTGATTTAACAGGCAAAACATGACAAGTATGTAATAAATAATATATAACATTATTTGATTTTAACACAAATTGGAGTATACTGAAAGGAAAGGATGTGACATGTTAAATAAATTGCTGATATTGATTATTGCTCTTGGTATTGTTCTGCCAAACACTATTTTTGCTGAGAAATTAGAAAAAGTAAGAGAGTCGACTATAATCTATAAGTTAAAAGATGATGCTACGCCGGCACAACTTAAAAGCTTTAATGCCCTAGTCAAGAAAGAGAACATTATCTCAAAAAAAGAGATAAAAGCAATTAAAGTACATGTTGTTAAACTAAAAAATATTAAGGGTTTAGAAAAAGCATTTTCTAAACAGCTGATGGATACTGGTGCTGTAAAATTTGCTGAACCAGATGTAATCGTCCCGCCAACAGCCACTCCAAATGACACATACTACAGTTTGCAGTGGCATCATACTACAATCAATTCACCTATTGCATGGGATAATGTAGTAGGACCTGATGACTTGAGTACGGTCAAGGTTTGTGTGCTGGATACAGGGGTGGATACTGACCATCCTGATTTAGCAGGAAACTTATTACTGCCAGGTTACAATGCATATCTTAAGGTTGATGGTAATGTAGAGGATATCTATGGACATGGTACAGGAACTTCTGGAGTAATTGGTGCAGTTGGGAACAATGGCGTAGGAGTTGCAGGAATGTCCTGGGATATTAATATTATCCCTGTACAAATCAATGAAGGTGAGACAAGCAGTTCTGCTTATATTTCAGACATGGCAGTAGGTATTTCATGGTGTGCTGACCAAGGTGCTAAAGTAGCTAACCTTAGTTACGGAGGTGCTCAATACTCAACAATATCAGAAGCCGCTCAATATCTTCGAGACAGTGGCGGTTTACTTTTTATGTCAGCAGGAAATGATGGTACTAACAACCCTGTAGCCCTTTATCCGGACTATACTTCATTTGTCGTAGTTGGAGCAACTGATGATTCAGATATCAAATCTGATTTTTCAGAATATGGACCGTTTGTAGATATTGTTGCACCGGGAGAAGATATTGCAACAACTTACTTGAATGGACAGTATGTTTGGTATACCGGTACTTCATTTTCTTCCCCTATGACGGCAGGACTTGCAGCATTAGTTTATTCAGTCAACCCTAACTTTACCCCTACAGAAGTCGAAGATCTTATCTTTAGTACAGCAGTAGATTTAGGTGCTGCAGGTGATGATGATTCTTATGGTCATGGTAGAATTGATGCAGGAGCAGCTGTACTTGCAGCAATGGACTATGCTTTAACTCCAAATGAACTGCCTGACGCTAACGCTACAGCCACACCACAAAGCGGTATCGCTCCTCTTACTGTGGCTTTTGACGGAACTGCTTCAACTGATGACGGGATGATTGTTTCTTATACTTGGAATTTTGGTGATGGCAGCTCTGGTAGCGGTGAAACTACTACACATACTTATGTAGAAGAAGGAACTTTTAATGCAACATTAACAGTTACGGACAATAGAGGTGCACAAACAACATCAGCACAAATCAGCATACAAGTTGATTCTGACCCTAGTGTTATAAATGCACCAAGCTCTTTAGCTGCAACAGTAGACGGAAGCAGTGTTATTTTAAATTGGTCTGACAACTCCGGCAATGAAACTGCTTTTGAAATATTTAGGGCTCAAAAAGTAAGAGGTAAATACATATATGATTTAGATAATCCACTTACAGTAACTTCTACGGATGCTATCACATATACAAATACAAATGTTAATATTGGCGATTACAGATATAAAATAAGAGCCAAAAGTTCACTTGATTTGTACTCAGAATTTAGTAATGAAGCCTCAGCAAAAGTTGAGACAACAACTATCCCTGTTGATCCTGAACCGGGAACATTGTCGGCTCCTGTTTTAAGTGCTTCTCTCAGTGGGACAGAAGTTACACTAAATTGGTCAGACGAGTGTCCGGCAAATGAAGTCTGTACTTATCATATAGACAGAGGTGATGCAAAAGTTAGAGGTCAAATTAATTTTACAGGGTTAGATAATGTAAATACAACGACATATACTATTGTAGAAGAGAGTGGAACATATTACTATAGAGTATATCTAACTACAGAAAATTCAGCTCAATCTGATTATTCAAATGTAGTTTCTGCTAGAATAAAATAATCAGGTAGAGGAGACAACAGATGAAAAATACTTCTAAAAGAGCAGGAATACTCTGGAGGCTGGCTATAGTAGCAGCTCTCCTAACGTTTGGTGGTTGTGCAAGAATCGGTCAAGATTTTAATGAACAGCGTGTTCAGCAGATTAAGATTGGCGAAACAACACAAAATGATATTGTTGCAATGTTTGGACAGCCATGGCGCAAAGGAATAGAGAACGGTGTTACCATGTGGACTTATGGTCGTTATACTTATCGTGTCATAGGTGAGACAGATACTAAAGATTTGATTGTAAAATTTGATGATGATGGAAAAGTAAAGTCATATACTTTCAATGAAACTGTTGATAAAAAGTGATTTAGTAATCAAAAACTAATTTTATTTCGTCCACCATTTTTTGACTTGTACAGCAACTTGTCAACTCTTTTAAATAGTTGATCTTCATCTTCATTAGGTCGAAGTTCTGCTATACCAATACTTACAGTGATATTATCTACTGTTTCAAATGAATATTCATCTACTTCTTTTCTAAGTCTCTCTGCAAAAAGTTGAGCATCGTCAAGTACTGTATTTGGCAATATAATCAAAAACTCTTCTCCGCCGTATCGCCCAATAATATCTATATCTCGTAAATTTTTCTTTACTAAGTTAGAGAGTGAAATTAAAACTATATCTCCAATATCATGCCCATACGTGTCATTAACTTTTTTAAAGAAATCAACATCGTACATTATAATAGACAGAGGGGTATCATACCTGTGTGAACGGCTTATTTCAACAGAAATCATATTCATCAAAGAGTAACGATTATGTATTTTAGTAAGGGCATCTGTAGTTGCTAATTTTTCAAAATCATCTTTAATTTTTTCCAGTTCAGTAGTTCGCTTTATAACTTTTAATTCTAAGGTATGGTTGAGCTCTTTTAACTCATCAGTTTTATCGCATATACTGGCTTTATATTGAGCAAAACTTTTTTTGATTTTTTGAGATATAAAAAATGATACAATCAATGCCAAAATAATAGCTAATATAGCAATGTAAAACATATATTTAGAATTTGAACTGTATATTTCTAACATATTAACTTTTTGTTTCATTAAGCTATTTTCAATATCAGACAGATAAAATCCGCTACCTATAATCCAGTCAGTATTAGGAACTTTTTGAAGGTATGCATATTTTTTTTCTACTTTATCACTTATTTTATTATACCAATCATAAAAGTAGGCAGTATTATTTTTATTTTTAAGAGACTTTATTGAGGTTTCAATGGTATCTTTTACTAACTTATCCATTATATTGATATTTTTACCAACAAATTGAGGTATATACCTGTTAACAAGGATATCCCCTTTTGTATTTATTACAAATATATAATTATTGCCAATATTATCTACTTTCTCAAGCATTGAGAACAACTCTTTATCTGTTTTTTCTGTTGCGGTATCCAAGTACTCAGCAGAACCAAAATACCAGTCATAATGTCCAAAGGCTTTAACAAAAGCAACCTGTTCATATTGTTTATTTATATCTTTATTAGGTTTAGTAGATGTATCTCTTATGAAGCCTTCACCTTTTTCTTTACAGATTGCTATCTCTTCTTTGATAACATATCTCTCAGTAGAATCTTGTAGTTCTAAGACTGAGGAACCCTCTAAATGCTTCAAGTATTCAGGAGCAAGATTAAATACTCCATTATAATCCAAAATCCATATAAAACTTTCACCTCTGTTCCAAACAAGGGCTTTAAGCGTAGTCTTTATAATATCTTTAATCTCTTTTTCTGTCTTTGTGTCTTTATACTTTTTATATATGTTATTTGCAATAACAAATGCCATATTCACTCTAGCTTTGACACGAGAAGTCAGTTTATCTTTAATCTTTGATTTTTTATATACAATAAGATCCGACATATCAATAACTTTATCTTTAGTAGCTTTTTTTTCAATATTTAATAAATTTTTTTCTAATTCTTTTATGCCGGATTCAAAACTTTGAGAATAGATTTGGTAAGAAAAAATAATTATAGTAGCAACAAAAATAGGAATAAAAAATAGAGGTGCATAAGTAATAATATTCAGAAATGTTTTTTCTTTAATCAACTAGACCCCCCTAGTATATTTATTCACGCATTATAACATTTATTTCCATTTATTTTTATAAATTATTATATTTGGTTTTAAACTTGGGAGTTTTGGAGCTAGTAATAGCTCCTTAGGTGCGGAAAGTCTCTAGTTTAACATTTAACTCATCAGTGAGTGTATTTAAGTGCTCCGCAGCTGCGGCTATCTCTTCAACGCTTCTAGCATTTGTTGAAGCGATACCATTGATTTCTTCACCTTTTTCAATGATTATTTCTACATCATTTCCAGTTTTTTCAAAATCACTTACAGTTCTATCACTTGCACTTACTGCTTCATTTACTATTGTAACTGTTGAGTTAATCCTCTCCTCAACACTCTGCGCAATATGTGCTAACTCTTGAATTTCATTAGAATTTGCACTCATTTGAGTTGAAGCATCTATGATGGACTGAACAACTACACTAATAGTTGCATTTATCTCAGAGAGTGATTTTTGAGTTCTCTCAGCTAGTTTTCTTACCTCATCTGCAACTACTGCAAAACCTCTACCATGCTCACCGGCTCTCGCTGCTTCTATAGCTGCATTTAGAGCAAGAAGGTTTGTCTGGTCAGCAATATCAGCTATTACAGTTAAGATAGTTTTTACTTCATTGGCATCTTTAGATAAAGTTTCCATATTTGAAGAGAGTTGGGCTTCAGTTTGAGCAGTATCTTGAACCTTTGATGTTAAAGTAACAATATCATCTCGTGCTGTTTCAAGGTTCTCATTTGCTTCAATAATATCTTTTTTACTCTCTTGAGCATTAGCTATCGCACTTAAGATTTCAGTTTGGATATTTCTAGCTTCTGTGGTCGCTTCTTCTATTTTTATTACCGAGTTTTCTACATTCTTGCCAACACCGAGTGCTGTTGTTGATAACTCATGAGATATAGAAGCATTTTCGGTAGATGATTGTTTAGAAGCTTCTACCAGCTCTTGCAAAGAGCCTAAAAGACAGTTAAAGCTGTCCGCTATATCACGAGGGGCATTTTCATCAGCCCGAAGTGTTAAATTTTTATTGTTAGCAATATCTAAGATTGTCTCTCTGAAGCTTCCAAAAGATGCTTTTACGGATTTGATGAGCATAAGAACATTTACAATAGCAATAAGAAGAACAACTATAGAAATGATTTCAATTGTTCTAAGTGCGGAATGCTCATCTTCTTTCGCTTGTTGAGTTGAGTGTTCAAGTAAATTTTCCATCTGATGCATTAGTTTTTGGATATTTTTATCCATAAGTTCTAACTCTTTGTTCAAAATTTCCTTGTCATGATTAAGGTTTTCTATTTTGCCACTTTGTAAATCATGTTCAAACTCTTTAAGGCTATGTTTAAACTCATTTTGCTCTTTTTCAATCTCTTGTAATCCTGTTAAAAGAAGTTTATATTGATTTTTTGTTTTTTCATCCGTGTTGTGTTCTATGCTTTTTTTAGCTAAGTGTTCAGCTTCTTTTATAGTCTTATCGGTCTCTTTTTCAAGTAGTTCTATATGATGTTCAAGCTCTGTAAACTCTTGGCTATGAATATCTTCACTTGCTATTATTAATTTACAAGTAAGAATTTCTTCTTCAAGTATATCTTTTTCTAACTCAGTTATAAGCGTGTTTAATGGAACTTGATAGTCTGCGATTTCTTCTATCTCATTACCGATTTTAGTGAATCCGATATATGATGATGTAGATATTATAAACATACCTACTAAAGAGATGCCCATAGTAATAATAATACCCAATGTGATACTAATCTTTTTAAACATTTTTTGCTCCTAATTAACTTTGTGATAAACATGTTACTTGATGTAATCTTTAATTATGTTTAATAATATTTAATTTTAAGTGTTTTTTAATAAAAATGTATAATATTGAAGGTATGGTATAATTTTAATATTATACATTTTCATACAATTTATAAGGGATATGCATGTCATCTTACTTCAAAGAACTACAACCAAATATTGCAATTTACGCAGATAAGCTTTGTAAAAACAATGTTGCTATTGATAAGACTAATCTGATGTTTCTTGAACTGCTTGTAAAAATTTTAGACTATCTGGCAACTGAAGATGCTGATAAACTTGATGAGCAGTGTGAGTATAACATTCTTACTATGGGGAAAGAGTTTGAAGCTGTTATTCATAGTGATGCTATAAATGAAAAAGCTCAAGCTGTCTTAATTACATTTTTTCTTCGAATAGCTAAAGAAATGGAAGTTAGATATAAGATAATAGAGAATGAGTATTTTAATAATCTCTATTATCTTATGACCTCTAAAGGTTACAAATACCCTAGCTATATCAGCTCTCAGAAGAATTTTGCTCTTGATAAAATGCCGGAAAATATTGCACGTATGGAACGTATGAAATAAATTTAAATTATTCTATCGCTTCCACCGTCTATAGCAACTTGAGAACCAGTAGTTTTTGCAAACGGTTTACCAGCCATTGCACATACTAGTTCTGCTACATCATCTGAACAAATCTCAGTTTTCAATACATTGTTTGTTTTGTACTCTTGTACACTCATGTTGTAAGCTTTTGCGCGATTAGCCAGAACTTCATTAGTCCAAATAGCTGTATCAAATACTGCATGTGGATGAAGTGTATTTACCCTCACACCGTATTCACCAAGTTCTAATGCCGCTATACGAGCCAATTGAGTCTGTCCAGCTTTTGCTACTGAGTAAGCAGCCGCACCTTTTCCTGGAGCTGGAAAGTTTTTAGAAGCAACCATAACGATAGAAGCATCAACTCCCAATTTTAAAAATGGAGCTGTGTATTTAATAAGTTTTTGATGTGAAGTAAGATTAATATCCATACTTCTTTGCCAGTTTTCATCACTTATCATGTCAAGGTTTTGGCTAGGTGTAAAGATACCTGCATTACTTACAACAATATCGATTCCTCCAAAACTTTTAACCGCAATTGAAACAGCATTAGCAATATCATCACTACATGTCAAATCACACTTCACACCAATTTCGCTTGATGAAGAGAAGATAGTCTCAACTTCAGGGTTTATATCAAGAGCTATAACTGCCGCACCTCTTGAGTTTAACATCTTAGCAATAGATAGCCCTATTCCGCTAGCAGCTCCGGTTACAAGTGCAACTTTTCCATTAAACTCCGGTGCACTACCGCCCTTTTTTAGTTTTGCCTGCTCTAGAGACCAGTACTCGACTTCAAAAATATTTGCAGCGCTCAGAGCTTTATACCCGCCGAGCTTTTCTGCTTTTAAAATCGCTTCAAAAGTATGGTCGTTTATATCTTTAATAATATTTGCTTCTTTTGCATTTGCACCAAAAGAGAGACTTCCATTCTCTTTTAAGATTGCAAAATTTGGAGCAGGGTTTAAAAGAGTCTCATCCGTTTTGTTATCTTTGAAGTACTTCTTATAATCTTTTACATATTCTGCCAACTCTGACTCAAAGTTGTATCCTAAAATAGCAGGAATTCTTTTTGTTCTTATAACATGGTCTGGAGTCAAAGGACCTTGTGTAGCTATGTGCTCAATGTTTAGTTTAGAAAAATAGACTGCTTCATGAGAGTTATTGAGAATAGAGATAGTCGCTTTACCCTTAAGGTTTGAGACCTCACGTCTTATTTTTGCAAGCTCTATAAGTTCTGCATGCGACTCTTTCTTTTCTACATGTAGAGTTGCCCCTTTAGCCTCTAGATACTTCTCAGCCTTATCAACTAGCTCTATAGTCTTCTCATAAGATTTTTTAGCATCATCATTAAATGTAAAAAGACCGTGATTCATAAGAACCATACCTTCTAATTTAGACCAGTCAATGTCTCTTGTCATATCGTATATAAGTTTTGCAAGAACAAAACCCGGCATGATGTAAGGAATAATCAAAACCTTATCTCCATAAAGCTCTTTAATTTTATCTTCGCCACCCTCTGTATTTGTAATAGTCACAACAGCATCAGTATGAGTATGGTCAACAAATTT
>DAOVJL010000144.1 GCA_030673275.1 Sulfurimonas sp. | reverse complement strand
GGGACTGCTTACAAAAGAGAAGATAGACAATATGAAAGCACCGCCTTATTGGGCAATGTCTAAAAAAGTAAAACTGGAATTCCAAAACAGAGCTGAAATGATTGATTTTATTGTAGATTATACGCTAAATCCGACAGAAGATAAAATGTTGTTTTCACCAATGACAAAAAAAAGATTTGGTCTTATGCCATCACAAAAAGGTAAAGTAACTGAAGATGAGATTAGACAAATAGCTGAGTATTTTTTAAATAAATAGGTTTATATAAATTTAACTCGCAAGAAAGTTTTTCAGACTGACATGCGGGTCTTCGCCCTCTAACATCTTGTAGACCTCTCTTGCTATAGGCAGGTATAAATCTTTATCTTTAGCTATCTTGTGAAGAGCATAAGTGGTACCTATTCCCTCTGCGACTTCTCCTAACTCTTTGAGTATCTCTTCTTGGCTTTTACCCTCAGCTATTCCTAATCCCACACGAAAGTTTCTACTCATAGTAGATGAGGCAGTTAAAAACAGATCACCTGCTCCGCTAAGCCCTATAAAACTCTCCTCTTTTGCTCCATACTTATAACCAAATCTTTGCATCTCTACTAAACCGCGAGATATCAGTGAAGCAGCTGCATTTTTACCTAAACCCAGACCATCACATATTCCAGCAGCTATAGCAATAACATTTTTATATGCCCCTGCTACCTCAGCACCAACTACATCTGTAGATGTGTATGCTTTTATAAATGATGGAAAAAATGATGCAAACTCAGCGCTTAACTCTTCATTTTCAGAATTAACGACAAGTGCTGTAGGCAGAGATTTCATTACCTCAGTTGCAAATGATGGACCGGAAAGAAAAGATATATGAGAACTTGGGATATGCTTAGAATATATCTCATTTAAAAATCGCCCAGTTGTAGCCTCTATACCTTTTGCAGCAACTAAAACCTTCTGATGTGAAAAGATAAAATTATCCTCAAGCCACGATGAAATCTGCTGAGCGGGAATTGCAATAACTAAATAATCAAACTTCAGTATCTCTTGCATTGGGATAAAGTTTTTCATATCCCTTGGCGTACGAGAGCTTATATAAACTTCATTTTTTTCACTAAGTGCAAAAGCTAAAGCCAAACCCCACTTACCTGCTCCAATTACTCCTATTTTACTCACACCTGCTCCCTATTAACTTTTCAAAATCCTTGATATCTTGAGCATACCCGACAACAACAAAGATGTCACCACTTCGTATAATATGATGCTTCTCTTTAGAGGCATAAATAAACTCACTACTCATATCTTCGTGAACAATAGATATAACAATTATACCGTGATCCCTGCTCCAGTCTATATCTGCCGGATATTTTGCTTCAAACATATCAGGATTTTCTACTTTGATTTGTGCAATCTGCAAATCACTCTCTTCATATAAAATATTATGTAAAACCTCTGTAATTATTGGTTTTTCCAACATCTCAACAATAACATTTGCAGTTGTAGAAATAGTTGGAAGAACTCTGGATGCTCCAGCCAAAATAAGTTTGTCTGAACTCTCTTTGTCCCGAGCTAATGCAACAATTGTCAATTCTTTAAATGTATCTCTTAATGATATGGTCAAAAATATATTTTCAGCCATATCTTCTAAAATACAAAACACTACACAATCGTTCATATCCACAATATTGCTGAGAGCATCCCATTCATCACTCAAGTCAAAACCAAACTCATCATCCCCGTTTAACGTAAGTACATGTATGTTTTCATAGTGAGAAGATATGCTCTTTTGTATCTCAAATGTATAATCATTCTGTCCAAAAATCAAGGCACTTTTTTCGTTCATTTACTGCCCTTTTTATGTAGATAATTACTGAATTCATCTATAAACTGACCGTTTCCTATAACTAAAAGATAATCGCCAACTTCTAGAACTATACTATCAAATGGATTAAAAAAGAATCTTTTTTTACTTTTTTTATAAACTCCTAAAAGTACAACTCTATACCTTTTATTTTCCAATTGTCCTACAGTGACAAAGCTTTCAAGAACTCTATCATTTATAATTATCTCTTGCATATCTATGCCGTTATAGTTTGAACGAAGAGCATGAATAGCTTCAAATGCCACAGGTTGTCCAACAAACTCTTTTGCTATGACACCCACCAACTTTTTTTCATAAAAAAGTTCATTTACACCGGCAAAATTCAGCTTGTTTCTATTTATCTTGTTTATTAAAATAGAGAGTATGAAAACATCTTTATTAAAAGAGCGAACAGTCAAAGCTGTATATACATTTTCAACATCACTATGACTTAAACACAATATTGCTTTTACCTGAGTTCCTACATTTATACGAAGTTTTTTATAGCTATCTATACTCCCTGGATCATGATTTAATGCAACGAAACCATCTTTAGTTGCCTGTTCAACTTTTAATGGATCCTCTTCTAAAATAATTACTTTATTATTAATGCTGAGTTTTTTTGCAACCTCTTTTGATAGATTTTCATATCCACAAATAAGATAAAACTCTTTTATTTTTGCTATATCATCAATGAGTTTAAGATCTTTTATCTCATCTAGTTTTTCTGTAAACGCTGTAACAATAAGAGAAGTTGTAAATGAAAAAACTGCGATACCTGCGACAATTACAAACATTGCTACAGTTCTTCCTGCTTCTGTTGTTGGAGTTATATCACCATACCCTACAGTTGAGATGGTAACAATAGACCAGTAAAGAGCTTCGAAGAGCGTATCTATAGGTGAGTCTGGATTGTTTGCTTCCATCACGTAAATCAAAACTGATGAAACAAATACAATGATTGAAGCAAAAACTAGAAGTGTTAAAAATTCAAACTTTTTTGCCGCAATAACTGAAGTAAATGTCTGAATACTTTTTGCATATCTAAAAAGCTTAAAAACACGAAAAAGTATAAACATACGAAGCAGTCTTAGCTGATGGAAAAATGGAATAATTGCAAGTAAATCAATAATAGCTTTAACAGACAACATATACTTAACTTTAACTTTTGTTATCTCTTTTATAGGCTTAAGAACCTGAAATTCATTTCCAAGCATGGCATCATATTCACTCTGCTCAATTATAACTTTTGTTACACTGCTAATAACCCAAAGTCTTAACATGTACTCAATAAAAAATATGATAGAAATAATGTAGTTATTAAAAAAGAGCAAACTATCATCTACATGTGATTTTACTTCTCTTACCAAAATAACAACACTTATAAAAATAAGTATTATCATAAAAAGATCAAAGTATTTTTTATATTTGTAGTTACTATTTTCTAGTAAATTGTAGAAAAAAAGCTTTTTTTTCTGATACGCGTCTGATGTATTTAAAAAATATGCCCAATCGACAATCAAACGCTTAAACAAAACAAATTATCCTAATTTTGCTTTTAGCATTTCATTTACAGCTTGCGGGTTTGCGCTGCCCTTTGATGCTTTCATAACCTGACCGACGAAGAAACCAAATAGTTTATCTTTTCCACCCTTGTACTGCTCAACCTTATCTGGGTTCGCAGCAATAATCTCATCACACATAGCTTCAATTGCACCACTGTCACTTACTTGTTTTAGACCAAGAGCATCAATAACACCATCAACATCTAAATTCTCTTCCATAAGTCTGTCAAGAACATCTTTAGCAGCTTTACCGCTGATAGTCTTATCATCAATTCTTTTTGCTAAAAAGCCTAATTTTTCAGCATCTACTGGAGAGTTTGTAATATTCATATCACCTTTTAGACGACCTTGAAGCTCAACTGTCAGAAGAGATGTAGCAGTTTTTGCAGTTACTCCATCCTCTCTCATCATAGTCTCAAAAAAGTGTGCCATTTCAACAGATGATGTAATAACACCGGCATTGTAATCATTCATCCCATACTCTTTTATAAATCTTTCTCTCTTAGCATCAGGAAGTTCCGGGATTTGTGAATATGTAGCCATCATCTCATCAGTCACTACAGCTTTAAGCAGGTCAGGTTCCGGGAAGTAACGATAATCAGCAGCTTCTTCTTTACCACGCATAGAGCGAGTCTCTTGTTTAGTCTGGTCAAACAGTCTAGTCTCTTGGCAAATCTCTTGCTCATAAACACCATCTTCCCATGCTTCACTCTGACGAGCTACTTCAAG
>DAOVJL010000087.1 GCA_030673275.1 Sulfurimonas sp. | reverse complement strand
CCATGATTTGATTTGGAGCATATGTTAAACTATTATCGCGTTTTAATTTACCTGCTATAGCTTCTCTTAAAGTAAGAACACCATCAACTGCAGTATATTTAGTAAAGTCATTGTTGATCGCTTCAATTGCTGCATCTTTTATAACTTGTGGAGTTCCAAAGTCAGGCTCTCCTGCAGAGAAACTAAGAATATCTTTGCCCTCAGCTTTTAACTCTTGCGAGAGAGTTGTAATAGCAATAGTAATTGATTCGGATAGTGTGTTAATACGGTTAGTTAGCATTATAGATCTCCAATAAAATATTGAGGGCATTATACTAAAATAATGATATAAATAGCTTTATATGAAGAAAATCTGCCTCTAAATGAGGCTAGCTTTAGTGCCAAAGCGGCTAGCGCTTATTATATGGGCTTTTGCTCATATAATAAATTAAATATTAGTTCTTCATAGCCGTAATGAAAGATTCATATATATGCTCTAGTTCTAAGTCTTGTTCTAGTAGTTCTTTATTGTCTTCAACTAAAATATGTTCAAGTACAGCAACCCTTTTAAGCATATACTCAAACATCTCTTTATTAATATCAGGAAGCATATTATGCATAAATGGATCTTTACATCTGCCTTTTTCTATTACATGTGCAGGGATACCGATAGCAGTTGCATTGTTTGGAACTTCTTTTACTACAACAGAGTTTGCTCCGATTTTAGCATCTTCTCCAATAATTATATTTCCAAGAACTTTTGCACCGGCACCTAGTACAGCGCCTTTTCTGATAGTAGGATGTCTCTTGCCATGTGTTAGAGATACACCACCAAGTGTTACACCTTGGTAGATTAAAACATCATCTTCTATAATAGAAGTTTCACCAATTACTACTCCAACACCGTGATCTATAAAAACTCTTTTTCCAATTTTTGCAGCAGGGTGAATATCAATATTTGTAAGTATTTGAGTAATACCCATTAGAATTCTAGCTGAGCGTTTGAAGTTTGAAACATAAAGTTTGTGAGCAACTCTATACCAAGCAATAGCCCACACACCAGGATAATTAAAGATAAAATCTACTTTTGAATTTAGTGCTGGATCATTTTTGTAAGCATTTGAAAAGTCTTCTTTGATTTCAGCATAAAGTCCCAAAATATCCCCTAGTTTGTAGTTCTTAAATAACCATTTTGTTTTAAAAACAGTTCTAATTTTGCAAGTGTATCATTTTTTTCTTTTTTTGTGATAAAATCAGAGCAAGATAAATCGTTTTTAAGTCTATTTGAGACTATATCTATGTCATATCCAAGTGAATCAAGTATATCTAAAATATTTTTAGATTCAACGGCATTTTTTATCTTATAAGAGTTTTCATCTATTTCAATAGTATACTCATTTGGATGAGTAAATAGATTATGATTCATACCGAGTGTCTCTTGGTAAGCTCCAACATTAAAAAATCCTAAAAAATAATCCTCTTCATCTAAGTTAACATCATGCAGATAAAGAGGTTTATCTGGATTAAATCCAATCTCTCCGTCACTGTCACATGTAATATCCCAAAGAGAAGCTGCTCTGAGTGGAATTGTATTTAAATGGTGTAGCGGCATTACCGGAAAGTGTTGATTTAACCCCCAATAATCAGGTAGACTTTGAAATACAGAAGCATTTATAAGATACCTCTCTTGAAGTTTTACTTGCAGTTGCTCAAGCTCATCTGTTGGATTAGATGATTTTAAATATAGTGCTTTTTTTATAATATTATGAACTAAAATCTCAGCGTTGGAGCGGTCTTGCAGGTCTATATATCCTAAATCAAAGAGTGTTAAAAGTGATTCCATATGATCAAGTGCATCATGCAGATACTCTATACAGTTTGTATTGTTTAAAAGTTCGTTTAACTCAATTAACTCTTCTATCAGTGGTGGATTTTTACTTTTAAATCTAAGTAGTTTCTCTTGGTAGTCTTGTGTGAATAGTTCTAAAACAGGAGTGATTAAGACCGCATGTGAAGCTACTATAAATCTTCCGGATTCTGTAAAAATATTTGGATGTTTAACATTTTTTGCATCCATAATTTCACCAAGTAAAAAGACAACACTACTTGAAAATTCATCGATAGAATAGTTACGGGCTTTTGAGTGAGTGTGTTGGTCATATTCCACTGCTAAACCACCACCAATATTGATACTGTTAAGCTCTGTCGCTCCCATCATCCTAAGTTCAGCATATATATTTCCAGCTTCTCTTAACGCTTTTTTCAGAGGAGCTATGTCGGACATTTGAGAACCTATATGAAAATGAATCATACTTAGGCTATTCAATAGACTTGCTTTTCTTAATAGAGCGATAGCTTCTATAATTTCAGTAGAAGTAAGTCCAAATTTTGCATCCATTCCTCCACTTTTAGCCCATGTACCACTTCCAGTACTATGAAGTCTTATCCGTATACCAATATTTGGGACTTTTAAACTGGACTCTTGTGCAACCTCTACTATTGTCTTAAGTTCACCAAGCCCTTCTATTATAAGTGTAATATTGTGTCCGCTTTGAGCAGCTATAAACCCAAGAGTGATCATCTCTTTGTCTTTAAAACCATTTACTGTAATATTTGCTCCTGCCGGAGTCTTGCTCATTGCTAAAATAAGCTCTGCTTTAGAACCTGCCTCAAGTCCATAGTTAAACTTTGCACCTTCAGATGTTACAGCTTCTATGGCAAAAGGGAATTGATTAACTTTTAGAGGAAATACAGCATTAAAACTTCCCTTATAGTCATTGTTTTGTATAGCTTTATCAAAGTATGAGTATAAAGTTTTAATTTGTCTCTTTATCAGGTGTGGAAATCTAAGTAAAATAGGACCTCTTACATTATCTGAGCGGATATCTTCAACTATCTGCAAGAGTGATGGCATAGACTTGTAATTTAATTTTATTTGACCATCTTCAATAACAAAGTTTTTATTTGACCAAATATCTAAACCAAAATTATTCATATATCTAATTACACATGTAGTTTGTGATGAAAATATTTATCTATATCAAAATATATTTCACCATTTTGATTTTTGAATGTAAGATATGACTTATTAAATTCATCAAAATGCTTGACACCCATTACGGCAGAGACTACTTTCATCCCTTTTATAAGATTTGTGTGATAGTTTCCTATCTCTCTTCCCTCTTTTATAACAAGGTATGAAGCTCTTTTTTTCTCATCTTGTGTCGCCAATCCTACAGGACATACATGTGAGCCAAAACCGGAACACATTCTGGCACGAATACATCCTCCACTCATCATAAAGCCTCTGGCAATACCAACAGCATCTGCACCCATACACATCGTAATAATTACATCATCCGGTGTTAATATTTTTCCGCTTGCAATAATTTTTATATCACTACGGACTTCATATTTTTTAAGCATAGTGTCCAGCACATACAGCGCGTTGTTTGTTGTAAGCCCGACTGATTCCATTAGTTCAAGCGGTGCTGTTGCACTTCCACCTTCACCACTGTCAACCGTAATAAAATCAGGTATATTCCTGCCCATAGATTTTCTTGCAGAAATTTCTCTTACCATCTCTTCAACGGCACCTGAATCAGAGATAACTATTTTAAATCCAACAGGTTTTTTGGATAAGTTTTGCAGTCTTTCAACAAAGTCAAGAAGATGAGCAGTTGTATCAGCGTAAGGGAACCTGTTTGGCGAAAAGACATCTTTACCCTCTTCAACACCGCGATAATAAGCGATATCTGCTGTAACTTTTGCAGCAGCAAGTTTTCCACCAGTCTGTTTTGCACCTTGAGCAATTTTTATCTCTGTCATACGACAGAACTTCATGACTTTTTTATATTTAAGTTCATCAAATTTTCCATTATCGTCACGAGCACCAAAAAGCCCTGAGCTAAGCTGAAAAGTCATATTTGGAATATCATCTGGAACATCTTTTGGAAAAGATTCTAAAGGAGCTTTCCAGTTTACACGAAATAGCACATGTGTATTTGTATCATATATATAAGTATTTTGAGTTTTTTTGTGAAGCAGGGTATTTCTATACCATCTAATTGCAACGGCACGGTTAAAGAAAAATGTTGCAATCTTAAATACGATTTCTGCATAAGAAGTACTTTTGACTATTTCAAGATAATCACAGTTTTTTAAATCCGGTTTGTGAGTAAAAAGATGGTTTGATGTAAGCCCGCCTTCTCCAGTATTAATAGTTAAATTAGTTCTATCACCTGCAATAGAAAATGCACGTACAGCTTCCGGGCTAATGGCACCGTCACTCATAGCGGAACGAATAATAGGAGTATGCGATACGAACGGTATCTCTCTGTCTTTGCCAAATACTACAGAGGTGTCATCACTGACTTCGTCATCATTTAATACACTGTTAGAGTGCTTTATAACAAATCTTGCACCGGAAAAAGGTTGTGCCACTGAAAAAGATTTATAATTTGGTCTATCTTTGGCCGCTGTATAAACCCAATCTACCTTGTCTTTAGAATCATAGAAAGTCTCCTCTGCAAAATATTGACGAAGAGGTTCTCTCAGAGTTTCAAATAGATATCTAAATCGACCTATAACAGGGTAGTTTATAAGTAAAGCATGCCTTCTTTGTACATATTTATCATATACATACAGCATTGCAGAAGCTACGATACCTGCCAATATAAAGAACTCAATAAAATCTATAAATATACTCCATATAAAATGTAGTGTGTCCATATTAGAAATCCTTTAGTTTGAAAGTTTCTTCTGTTTTTCTTTCTAAGTTTTTAACCCAAATAGTACCATTTTTAATTTCATCTGAGCCTATTACTGCACAATATTTTGCATTTACTTTATCAGCTGCTTTTAAATGCTTTTGCAGGTTCTTTGCTTTATAGTCAATAGTTGTTTTATCGGTTTTTCTTTTTGAGTGTGCAAGCTTAACAACCAAGTCAACCGCTTCGCTATCCATAGCCCCAATGTAGTAACCATCTCTTTTAATTTCCGGCATCTTTATAAGCTCCATAAGTCTCTCTATTCCCATTGCAAAACCAACCGCAGGAGTAGGGCGACCATCCAAAAATTCAACTAGTCTGTCATATCTTCCGCCACCGGCTATTGCACTCTGGCTTCCTATATCATCACTTACAAATTCAAATGCAGTTTTTGAGTAGTAATCAAGCCCACGAACTAAATTTGTGTCTATCTCGTAATCAATGGAATTATCATCTAAAATCTTTTTTAGAATATTAAAATCATCATTACATGTCGAACAAAGATTATGAATAAGTTTTGGAGCACCTTCATAAAGTATTTGGCAAGAACCATTTTTACAATCTAATACTCTGATAGGGTTTGTATCTAATCTTCTTATACAATCTTCACAGATTCCATCTTTGCACTCTTTTACAAATTTAACTAGGTCCTCTTTATAAGCTGGCATACAATTATGGTCACCGAGAGAGTTTAATTGAAGCCTATAGGCAATTCCCAGCTCTTTTAAAATATCACTAACCATCATAATCATAGTAGCGTCTTCATAAACGTTATCTACACCAAAACTCTCAACTCCAAACTGATGAAACAGTCTAAGACGGCCTTTTTGAGGTCTTTCATAGCGAAACATAGCTCCATGATAAAAATAACGATGAGTTCCACCGGCTTTATCAAGCTTTTTTTGGACAAAGGCACGAACTACTCCAGCTGTTCCCTCAGGGCGAAGGCAGACATCATTATCACCTTTATCTGTAAATTGATACATCTCTTTACCGACAATATCACTAGATTCACCAACTGAGCGTTTAAAAAGAGCCGTCTCTTCTAAAAGAGGAGTCTCAATGAAGTGAAAACCATACTTCTGT
>DAOVJL010000007.1 GCA_030673275.1 Sulfurimonas sp. | reverse complement strand
TGGAAATTTATCAATAGTATTTATATCATTAATCGTGTATCTAACTCTCTCACTCTTATTCAGTGGAATATCACTTAGGACTAAAATATATTCAAAAAATTTATCAATAACTTCAGCTTCTTGACATGTACGAACAACCACTTTTTTGATTCCGTACTCTTTTGCTAATTCTGCCATCTCTAAAAGTCCGTGTCCATAAGCATTATCTTTTAAAACTAGTGCTATTTTATCTACACTTTTGGTACGATTTGCAATAATATCAAGGTTGTTAAAAAAATTGTTTTTATTTAAAGTTATGTAAGCCATAAGGAATTATACCAAAGATATACTCTCGCCGACAGGCGTAGCTTTAGTGAGAGGAATTTTTAGGTGATTTCATTGCCTAAAAAGGAGATGACAGTGAAAAGATTAATCGCCGAATTTGAAGAACAAAGTTTTACACAAATCATATTTCCACATGTTAAAACTGACTGGATTGAGTATTTAGATGAAGCACAAAACACTTTTATAAATATAATAAATCAAATTATCAAATACCAAAAATGTTTAGTAGTTTGCCAAAATTTGAAGAGTGTCAAAAATAGATTTGATGATAACGAAAACCTGTTTTTTGTAGAGTATGAAGCTAACGATACTTGGGCAAGAGACTGCTCTGCTCTATGTATAGAAGAAGACAAAGAAATAAAACTATTAGATTTTACATTTACTAGTTGGGGTGGTAAATTTGAAGCTTCAAAAGATGATGCTATGAGTAAATCACTTCAAAAATATTACTCTAAAAAACTTCTACATGTAGATTTTATTTTAGAAGGCGGTGCGGTAGAAAGTAACGGAATTGACACCGTCCTCACAACCTCAACATGTATGCTCAATAAAAACAGAAATTCTGGGCTAAACACTGAACAAATCACAAAAAAACTAAAACAGGAGCTTGGAGCAACTAATATTTTATATTTGGAGCATGGCTATCTAGCCGGCGATGATACTGATTCACATGTAGATACTTTGGCTAGATTTATTGATGAAAAAAGCATAATGTATGTGCAGTGTAATGACGAAGAAGATGAACACTACAAAGAGTTAAAACTTATGGAAGATGAACTAAAAGAGTTTGCAAAAACTTATGATTTCAGACTTATAGCGCTTCCAACGACAGATGCAATTTATTTTGAAAATGAAAGGCTGCCGGCAACCTATGCAAATTTTCTTTTTGTAAATGGTGCTGTTTTAGTCCCAACTTACGGAGTTAAACAAGATGAAGAGGCTTTAAATATTTTTAGAGAAATTTTTGAAGATAGAGAAATTATTTCTATTGATTGTTCAACTCTTATAAAACAACACGGTTCACTCCACTGTGTTACTATGAACTTTGCTGGTGGCGTTACCCTCGACCAAGGAGGACATGTCCTCAACCAAAGAGGATGAGTTTTCTTGTTTTAAAATAGCAAAACCACTCATCATCAAATATGTAGCCAGTGCGAAACCAATAGCTATTAAAATTACTTTTTTTATTTTTTCTATTTTACTCATGGCAAAATTCTATCTAATTTTTTTAACACTTTTGTAACAAAATTTTTATACTATTCGTAATCAAAATATTTAAGGTTTATTATATGACTTACAAAAAAATCATTCCATTGTCTATGGTTGTAATAGCTTCACTAAATGCTGCTGAAGTTGAATTACCACAAATCAGTGTAGAATCAACTATAATCACAGAGGTTAGCGAAAATGCTCAAGTATCAGCTGATTTAGCAGAGGCGCTAAGCTCTAGTGTTCCAAGCATTGATATGAACCGTCGTAGCGGTATTGCTAATGACATTTACATCCGTGGTCAAAAAAGAGATAATATCTCTGTTGATGTTGACGGAACAAAAGTTTGTGGTGCCTGCGTAAACAGAATGGACCCTCCGGTTTCTCATATCTTAGCAAATCAGATAGATGAAGTAGAAGTAATAGAAGGTCCTTACGATGTTGAAAACTTTGGAACACTAAGCGGTGGTATTAAAATAAAGACTAAAAAACCGACAGAAGAAGTACATGGTGAAGTGAACTTTGGTATCGGAAGCTTCAACTATAAAAAAATCGGTGCAACTCTGAGTGGCGGTAATGATTTCATTCGTCTTTTAGTAAGTACATCTTATGAGTCTAGTGATCAATATGAAGATGGTGATGGAAATACAATTGCTGAGCAAATAAAAAACAGTGCTCCTGCTGGAAATCAACTTCAAGCACAATATGAAGATATGGAAGCTTATAAGAAAAAAAGTATCATGACTAAAGCATTTGTAACTATTACAGATGATCAAGAACTTCGTCTTAGTTATACAGCTAACAGAAGTGATGACATCATTTATGGAAACTCTCAAATGGATGCCGCTTATGATGATTCAAATATTTATAGTGTTGAGTACAATATAAACAATCTAAGCAATATATACAAAAATTTAAATATTCAATACTACTACTCTGATGTTGATCACCCTATGGATACAAAGTATAGAAATGCCGGTGCAGTAAACTATATGACAAATCATCTTAAAACAAGTATGCAGGGTGTTAAACTAAAAAATAGTTTTGATTTAGACTCTTATAAACTAACTGTTGGTTTAGATGGAAGCAGAAGAGTTTGGGAAGGTGAAAAATATAAAATCAATGTTGCAACAGGCATATTAACTCCTCTTGGAGTTAGCTTGACCAAGACTGAAACAGAGAATAAAGCTATCTTTACAAAAGTAGAAAAATCTATTGGTGATTTTGATTTATCTTTTGGAGCTAGATATGACTCTACAGATATTAAACCTGAAGCAGGAGAAGAAAGAGACTATAGTGCAATTAGTGCAAATCTGCTAACTTCTTATAATATCGATAAAAACAGTAAAGTATTTTTAGGTTATGGTCAAGCTTCTCGTGTACCGGATGCCAGAGAATTATATATGGTCCATGCTGCAACGGGAGGAAATGAAAATCTAGACCAGACTAGAAACAAAGAGATTGATTTAGGATATGAACTAAGCAATGATTCTGTGAACTTTAAAATCAAAGGTTTCTACTCTATGCTAACAGATTATATCTATATAAATAGTACAACTAATACATTTGAAAATGTTGATGCAAAAGTGTATGGTGCTGAACTTAGTGCTTCATACTTTGTAACTGATGATATAACTGTTGATATGGGTGCTTCATATAAACAAGGTGAAAAAGACAACGCGCTTGCTGGACAAACTGATAAAGATTTAGCAGATATGGCTCCTCTAAGAGGAAATATAGCTGTTAACTATGAGTATATGAACAATTCTGTTGTAACTCTTGAGGTTCAAGCTTCAGACAAATGGAGTGATATTGATAGTGACAATGACGAGCAGGTACTTAAATCATGGGCTGTTTTAAATACAAAAGTAAAACATGCTGTTAATAAAAATACAGAAATAACAGTAGGCATTAATAACTTGTTTAATCAAACTTATGCAGTAAATAATACTTATGCAGACTTAATTCTTCTTAACGGAGGGGCAGAGACTATGCTTATGAATGAGCCTGGAAGATATATATATACTAATCTGACTTTTAAATTCTAAATCTTCTTACTTCCACATGTAATTTAACATGTGGAATCACTAAAGCACTCTCTTATACCAAAAAAGATAGAATCTCTTTATGATAAATAGAGTAAAAACTAAACAAATTTTCGTAGGTGATGTTGGAGTCGGTGGTGATGCACCGATTAGCACACAATCTATGACATATTCAAAAACTTCAGATGTTGAAGCTACGGTTGAGCAGATAAAAAGACTTCATTTTGCTGGCTGTGACATTGTTCGTGTTGCTGTTCCGGATATGGAAGACGCACTTGCATTAAAATCCATCAAAGAACAAATATCTCTACCTCTTGTAGCAGACATTCACTTCAATCACCGCCTTGCACTTGTTGCTGCTGAAGTAGTTGACTGCATACGCATAAATCCTGGTAATATTGGCTCTAAAGAGCGTGTAAAAGAGGTTGTAAAAGCATGCCAGACGCGTAACATCCCTATTAGAATTGGTGTAAATGCCGGTTCACTGGAGAAAGAATTTTTAAACAAATATGGGCAGACAGCAGAGGGGATGGTGGCATCTGCTGAGTACAATATAAAATATCTTGAAGACTTAGGCTTTGAAGATATAAAAATCTCTCTTAAAGCCAGTGATGTCGGGAGGACTGTTGATGCATACAGAATGCTTCGTCCAAAAAATGACTACCCTTTTCACCTTGGTGTAACAGAAGCAGGAACTCTTTTTCACGCTACTGTTAAAAGTTCTATCGGGCTTGGTGCACTTTTGCTTGACGGTATCGGTGATACTATGAGAGTCTCTATCACAGGTGAGTTGGAACAAGAGATAAAAGTAGCTCGCGCAATACTAAAAGACAGTGGTGCGGTAAAAGATGGGCTAAACATCATCTCTTGTCCTACATGTGGAAGAATTGAAGCTGATTTAGTCACCGCTGTTGGAGAGATAGAAGAGCGAACAGCACATATAAAAGCACCTCTGAATGTTTCTGTTATGGGTTGTGTTGTAAATGCCATAGGAGAAGCTGCTCACGCAGATGTAGCAATAGCTTATGGCAAAGGAAAAGGGCTTGTAATGGTAAAAGGCGAAGTAGTTGCCAACCTTGACGAGAGTGAGCTTGTAGATAGATTTGTACTCGAAGTAGAAAAAGCAGAAAAGGAATTTGAATAATGCAGGATAATTTATATAATTTAGCCTTTGAAAGAAGTATTTTAAGTTCAATTGTTTTTGAACCTCAGCAGTTTGATGAACTCAGTGTTGCACTGAATCAAGATGATTTTTATCTTCCGGCTCATCAAGACATATTTAAAGCGATGATATTACTTTTTCAAAAAGATCAACCGATTGATGAAGAGTTTATAAAAAAAGAGCTTATTAAAAGTAAGAAATTTGATGAACAAGTTATGCTTGAAATCCTATCTGCAAATCCTATCTCAAATACTAAAGCTTATGTTGATGAGATAAAAGACAAATCTCTAAAACGCCACCTTCTAACTCTAACCACCGAGATAAAAAGAGTTACCGTTGAAGAAGAACTGCCTTCCGCTGAAGTTGTTGATATTGTAGAGAAAAAACTTTATGAGATAACTCAAGATAACCAAACAACCGACTTCAAAGACTCTCCAAAAATAACTTTTGACACTATGGAGTACATCAAAGAGATGAAAGCCCGCGGCAACAATATCTTGGTTGGTGTAGATACCGGTTTTCACGAGCTAAACAAAATGACTACAGGCTTTGGTAAAGGGGATCTTGTTATTATTGCAGCTAGACCTGCAATGGGAAAAACAAGTTTTATTTTAAACACTGTAAATAGCCTTATTATGCAAGGTAAAGGTGTAGCATTTTTCTCTTTAGAGATGCCCGCAGAGCAACTTATGCTCAGACTTTTAAGTATCCAAACTTCTATACCTCTTCAAAAACTTCGTGTTGGAGATATGAATGATGATCAGTGGGGAAGACTTAACGGTGCTGTAGATAAGATGAATGATGCTAAGCTTTATGTGGATGATCAAGGTAGCCTCAACATCAACCAACTTCGCTCAAAACTAAGAAAACTAAAGAATAAACACCCAGAAATAGAGATAGCTGTAATTGATTATTTACAAATTATGAGTGGTATCGGTAATCAAGACAGACACTTGCAAGTCTCAGAGATGTCACGTGGTCTTAAAATGCTGGCTCGTGAGCTAAATATGCCTATTGTCGCGCTTTCACAACTAAACCGTGGACTAGAGTCCAGAAATGACAAAAGACCAATGCTTAGTGATATTCGTGAGTCGGGTTCAATTGAGCAAGATGCAGATATTATCCTGTTTGTATATCGTGATGATATCTACCTTTACAAAGAGGAAAAAGAGCGCGAGAAAGCGGCTAAAGCTGAAGGCAAAGAGTTTGTTCCTACTTATGTGGAAAAAGAAGAAGAGGAAGCTGAAATTATTATAGGAAAACAGAGAAATGGTCCAACAGGACATGTTAAGTTGGTATTTCAGAAAAAACTTACCCGCTTTGTTGATGCACCAAAATTCTCAGCAGGCTTGGAAACTGCATTTGAAACTGTTGATACTCGTTCCGCAAATATTGATGTGGGAGAGCCATCCATATCCATACCGACAATCTAAATGATAGAGAGAGTCTCACTTTTCAGCGCGAAGAGAGACTTCTTTTTATTTTTATTGTTATCTGGGTTTATTCTCTTCTACTCTCTACTTATAGAGTACCAAAACTACCAAAAACTCACTCGCTTTGATTCACAAATTCTCCAAGCAACAGTTTTAAAACAGTATAAAAAAACTTCATCCTCTTCAAAAAAAACATTTCAGATACTAAAATTAAAATCACAAGACGGCTTAACTTTTTACACTAAGAGTAAAAAATCATTACAAAATATTAAAGGCAAAAGAGTTAAACTTGAGGTTTGGGCAGGTAAAATAAGTTTTTATGAGTATCTGACAAGCTTTTACGCATACTCAAAAATAAAATACATTTATAAAACTATTACCCTTAAAGAGAAACTTAACTCTTATGTTTCATCCTCCCACCCCAATAAAAACATAGCAAATATCTATCAGGCACTCTATACGGCAACACCTCTAAGCAAAAACTTGCAAACTACTTTTTCCACTCTTGGTGTCTCACATCTCTTAGCTATAAGCGGTTTTCATCTTGGAGTGTTAAGTGCCCTGCTTTTCTTTTTTTTAAGACCTATTTACAGCTTTGCACAAAATAGATTTTTTCCATACAGAAACTCTAAATTAGATATATTTATTATAATTTCTGCAATACTGCTTGCGTATTTAATATTTTTAGACTCGCCGCCATCTCTTCTTCGTGCTTTTGGTATGCTTCTGGTTGGTTTTATACTGTATGACAGAGGTATTAAAATTATCTCTATGCAAACTCTCTTTTTGACTGTTTTACTGCTCTTGGTTTTTTTTCCAAAATTAGTTTTTGCACTTGGATTTTGGCTCTCTGTATCCGGTGTTTTTTATATCTTTTTATTTTTGATTCATTTTAAAGATTTAAACAAAATCTGGCAATTTATTTTAGTACCATTTTGGGTTTACATGCTAATGCTGCCTTTTTCATTGGCAATATTTGGAAACTTCAGCATTTATCATCCACTCTCAATTCTCTGGACAACACTCTTTACACTGTTTTATCCACTAAGTATATTTTTACATGTCATAGGGTTTGGAAATCTATTTGACAGCTTACTTGAGAGCTTAATCTTACTAGGTCAGGCTGATCTACATGTAGAGCTTGATTTTAAAGTATTGGTTCTACATGTAGGACTGTCACTACTGGCAATTTACAAACAAATATTTGTTTGGTTACTGCTCGTTTTTAATCTCTGCTTTTTTATATATTCGGTCTATAATATAACATAGTTTAAGCCCATATATGAAAATTATCCACGACACATATATCCATAAAAATAAAAACATTAAAATAGCGAAAGAGCCATACATGGTTGTGTATGATTTATTATAAAACACATACTCTATAAAAGCATTTTTAGAGATACTAAATACTATAGAGATAATAAACGAACTAATTAGTGCTGCTTTTGTATTAACCTTAGCATTTGGTCCAATTTTAAAGAGAAGAAAAAATAGTGCCCAAATAATAATATAAGGGATAATAGGTAAAATATTTATACCTGAAGTGATAGAGCTTGATTCTATCATAATTGCTAATTTAGCTGTTATATAAAAAGATGTTCCTAAAGCGATAGGAGTTAAGGTAATCATTGTCCAGTATGTTGTAATCGACTCCCAAAGAGTTCTTTTGTTTGCATGAAAGATTTTATTTGCTATATACTCAAAGTTTTCAAAAAACAGGAGTGAAGCGACTAAAATCATAACAAGACCAATAACCCCCAATTTTGCAGAGTTTGCTAAAAAACCATCAATATGTCCCATAATTGCTTCTGAATTTACAGGCATAAGATTTGAGAATATAAAGCCTTTTATAGTCTCATAGTGCTCTGCAAATGATGGTAAAGAGGTGAGAAGAGTTAACATAATCAAGAGCAAAGGGATAATGGTAAAAATGGTATAAAAACTGAGACTGGCAGCAAAAAGTGTAAGCTCTTTATCTACAAATGTAGAGATAAAAAATTTTACATGTTTAAATAGTTTGGCAAAATTTGGCATCCTGTATTACTCCTAGCTTTATATTAACAAGTATTATTATTATGACACAATCTAAAGCCATTTGCAAAATTATATGATATAATAAGTGTTATTTTAAATAGTATTTGTATTAGAAGGGGTTATTATTATGAGCACAAGACAGAAAGTGACACTAATATTATCAGGGTTGTTTCTTGCGTTTTTTATTGCAATGATTATAATAATAGCTTTTAACTTTAGAGATTTTGGGATTAAAAGTGCAGAAAAAAGAGCTTTACTAACTTCTGAGGTTGTTAAAAGTGGATTAACAGCACACATGGTTAATGGCATGATGGATAAACGATCTTATTTTATTGGTCAAATAGAAAATATTGATAATGTTAACTCCTTGTGGATTGCTCGTGCTCCTAGCGTTATTAAACAGTTTGGTGATGGATTTAGTAGCGAAATAGCTCGTGATGAGATGGACAAAAGGGTACTAAAATCTGGTAAAATAGAAAAACAAATGACAGAGACTACCACAAAAAGCACCATGCGTATGACCATCCCTTTTACTGCAACAGCATTTGGTTCGACCAATTGTTTAACATGTCATGATGCTAAAGAGGGTGAAGTTCTTGGTGCAGTCAGTATGATTATTGATGTTAGTGATGTTCGCGGAAGCAGTCTGAAAACTTTGGCATATACAGCTGGCTTTGCTGTGGTAATTATGCTTTTAGTCCTTTTAGTTGTCAATAGATTTCTTAAGCCTTATATCAATATTTTTTACTCTATTAAAGATGTAATGATGGCTGCATATAATGGAAACTATTCCAAACGCGTAGACGGCGGAGAGTCTAATGAAAGTAAAGATGTTGCTAATCTGCTTAACTCTTTGTTAGAAAAACTGCAAAAGGTTTTCCAAGAGATTGATAAAAAGGTATATGTATTTATTCAAAATAAAAATAAAGAAATCTCTCCTGATCCATTAGTAAATATAAATAATACTATTGAACAACTCTCTGAGATATATAAATTCAAGCAAACTATAGAGCATGATGAAGAGCTTGATGATATTTATAATAGACTCGCTTATGTCTTTAAAACTAAATTTGGCATTGAAGATTTTAGCATTATTGAAGCAGATACTTTCAGTGGCATAAAAAAAGTTGTATACAGCGTAAATGGCTGTCATTGTAAAGTTGAAGATGGTTTATGTCGTGCTGATCGTATTAATATGATTGTTGACTCAACAATTTTTGATAACACATGTCCAGAATTTGAAGAGTCTGACTTACAATACCTATGTATTCCACACTCTATTTCAAATGAGTTAAACCTTATTATATCAGTTGTAACAAAAACTAAAGAAGAGAATTTAAGAATTAGAAATTTAATAGGTCTGATTGAAGATTATATTGCAACTGCACAACCTGCTATAGTTAGTAAAAAATTGATGCAAATACTAAACAAAATGGCAAGGGTTGATCAGCTGACTGGTATGTTCAATCGTAAATACCTTGATGAGTTTGTAGAAACAGCCATTCCACAAGCACTGAGAACAGGAACACCATATGGAATATTAATGGTTGATATTGATTTCTTTAAGATGATTAATGATACCTATGGTCATGATGTAGGGGATGAAACAATTCGCGTAATCTCTCGTGTTATCAAAGAGTCAATTCGTTCATCAGATATAGCTATTCGCTTTGGAGGGGAAGAGTTTATAGTACTTTTATATAATTGTGACAGAGCATATATAAAAGATGCTGCGGAAAAGATTCGCTTAAATTTTGCAAAACAGGTTATTAATGCCGGCTCAAGTAAATTTTCTAAAACATTAAGTGTTGGGGCAGTAATGTTCCCTGATGATAGTGATAGTATCTGGAAATGTATTAAATATGCTGATATATCACTCTACTACGCAAAAGAGCATGGCAGAAATCAGGTTGTATGTTTTGATGAGAGCTTAATCAAAGATGAGATGAAAGACTCATTTTAATCCCATCTTTGCCGGATTTAAAATATTATTCGGGTCAAATGCCGTCTTAATTGATTTAAATAAATTCATCTCTTCATCTGTAAAAGCCATTCCCATATATGGTGCTTTTGCAAGACCTATACCATGTTCACCAGAAAGAGTTCCACCTAAATCAATAGTAGCCTGAAAAACCTCTTCTATAGCCTGATAAGCGATTTTTACTTGTTCAGGGTCACTGCCGTCAACCATTACGTTTGTATGAACATTTCCATCACCTGTATGCCCAAAGCATGGAATATTTATTTTATATTTATCGGCAATAGCATAAAACTTCTCTAATAGCTCTGGCAAAACAGCACGAGGAACTGTAACATCTTCATTCAACTTTTTACTTCCATACACACTAAGGGCTGGAGAGGCGTTACGACGAGCAAACCAAATGTCAGCTGCTTCTTTTTCATCTTTTGCTATCTTAAACTCACTACATCCGTTCTCTTTAAAAACTTTTTCTATCTGAGTCAGTTGATAGTTCAGATCATCTTCAAGATTTCCATCAACATCTGTAACTAAAAGTGCTCCGGCATCAACTGGCAGTCCTATATTAAAAGTTTGTTCAACTGCGCGGATTGTCAAATTATCTAAAAACTCCATAGCAACAGGAGTAATTCCGCTTGCCATTGTTTTATAGACTGCATTCATAGCATCATTAACACTCTCAAAAATACCCATCGCTGTTTTTGTGAGTTTAGGTTTTGGGATGAGTCTAAGAGTTATCTCACTGAGAACTGCTAATGTTCCTTCTGAAGCTATTAAAATACCACTGATGTTATATCCAGCCACATCCTTAATAGTTCTTTTTCCAGCTTTAATAATATCACCGTTTGGAAGCACTGCACGAGTAGCCATTACGTAGTCTTTTGTAATTCCATACTTTGCAGCACGCATCCCACCTGCATTCTCACTAACATTTCCACCTAGAGTAGAGTAATCCTGAGAAGCTGGGTCTGGCGGATAAAAAAGACCTACCTCTTCTACGGCACGTTGTAAATCCATATTGATAACACCTGGTTGGACAACAGCAACCATATTTTTCATATCAATCTCTAGGATTTTATTCATATGCTTTTCCATGGCAAGAACAATCCCCCCAGAACTAGGAAGTGCACCACCTGTAAAACCACTGCCAGCTCCACGAGGAACTATAATAATTTTATGCTCATTACAGTATTTTAATATTTCACTTATATCATTTTCATTTCTAGGAAAAATAACTGCATCAGGTTCAAAATGCTCTCTTGTAGCATCATAAGAGTAGGCTATAAGATGTGCTTTATCTACATAAATATTGTCATCACTCACAATATTGGTAAAATGTTTTACATGTTTAGAATCAATCACAGCTACTCCTTTATATCAAACTCTTTAAGTATGTATTGCAGTTTTTCATCACCATTCTTTATGATCTCATAAAGTTTTCTGTTTTTAGGATTTGCTTTTGCTATAAGGAAATAATAATGAGATTCATAATCTTCAAGTTCATTACTGCCCTCTCCCCACCAGTTTGAATCTATCTCCGATATCCTAGTATAAAAAGGAAGGTTGGCTTTTTCTTGAACCAAAGAAACACTTGCAGTAGTTAAAATTTTAAAACTTTTGGCATCTAGAGAGTATACAATATTGTCCAAATATATATATACCAATCCGATAGAGCTACTAACACTTATTTTTGTAAAATCTTCTCTTAGTGGTGTTGGATGTCCGCTAAATGAAAGATTTGTAGCAAAGATATCTGGGTGTACCCACTGTACATTTGAATGTTTTGCTATTCTATAGTATATCTCTTCAGTTGGAGCGATTAACAGACCTCTTGTATAACCAAAAGCCAAAAGCACAGTATCTCCAACTTCAACATGCCATTTGGCACTCGGCAGAGCACTATTTCCAAATATATTATATTCACTAAGCTTAAGTGTTGCTATTTTACTCTCTTCATCAAAACTGACAATAACAGCATTTTTTAAAATTGTAGTATGATTATCTGCTATTTTATGAACAATAAATCCACTCATACCAACATTTATTTTTTCAATTTTGATTGTAACTTCCGTTTCATCTTCATTAACACTGACAACAGGAGATTTTATAACAGCTCCAAACAGTTCAAAACCAAGGACTAACATTAAAAATATATACTTCATTGCTCTTCTTTAAAATAATATACTGCGATTATATCAAACAAACCTCATACTAAGCCAAATTTTGTTAGAGTTTTGGAATTATTTTTAAAAATTTATGTTTATGGTAATATTTATGATACGATTTTTTATACTTTTTTTACTCGCTACAACTCTATTTGGATCTAAGGTTGATACTTTTAGATGGTCTGATGGGGAGACATATCTAATGTTTTTAGATAGACACAACCTTCCCGCAAAACCTCTTTATTACAACTTAGATAAAGATGATCAACTGCTTACCCAAGAGATGCGTGCCGGTATTAATTACCAAATTTTAAGAGATGATGATGAAAACATCAAACAGATGTTACTTCCTCTCAATGATGAGTTACAAATACACATATATAAAGACAGAGGCTTGTATAAATTTGAAGCTATTCCCATCATCAGCTCTACAAAAACTGAAGCATTTACTTTAAATATAAATCACTCGCCATACTACGACATCATAAGAGAAACGGGAAGTAAAAAATTAGCAGAGATTTTTGTATCTAGTTATAAATACTCACTAAATTTTAAAAGGGATTTACGAAAAGGTGACACCCTTATTATGATTTATGATCAAAAGTACCGTCTAGGAAAGCCTTTTTCTATGCCAACCCTGAAAGTTGCGATGATAGAGATGAAAAATAAACAGCACTATATATATTTAAACGATGATGGCAGATACTATGATGAAAAAGGAAATGAAATCGAAGGATTTTTACTGGCTCGCCCGGTTAGAGGGGCTAGAATATCTTCACGATTTACAAAACGAAGATTTCACCCTATTTTAAAAAAATGGAAAGCTCACCTGGGTGTTGATTACGCAGCAAGAAGAGGAACACCCGTTGTAGCAGCCGGAAGCGGAAGAGTAACTCACGCTGGCAGGCTTGGAGCTTATGGAAAACTTATCAAAATTAGACATGCTGATGGATATGAAACAAGATATGCCCATCTGAAATCTTTTCGCAGAGGCATTAAAAGAGGTAAATATGTCAAAAAAGGACATACCATAGGATATGTAGGAAGTACCGGTCGATCAACCGGTCCTCACCTGCACTTTGAACTCAGAAAAAGAGGTCGCGCCACAAATCCTCTGAGAGTTGTTCAAGTAACTACTAAAAAGCTAAAAGGTAAAGAGAAAAAAGCATTTTTGAAACTAAAAGACAACTATGACCAAAATATAGGAATACATCTAAAAAACAAGACAATTTTTACAAAAGTCTCTAAACCAGATACTGTTTGTTATTTTTTTAATGGAGGTTTTTGTGAACAAGATAGACTCAACTGAAAAACTTAAAAATCCAAGCTTTATAAAACCAATACTTATAAACTATTCTCAAGGTGACATAAAGAGAAAATGGGAAGCAGTTATCTCTCATGACAGCGTCGCCGTACTTCTTTACCACAAAGACAAAAAAGCATTTATACTTGTAAAACAACTTCGAGCAACAGTACTGAATAAAAACAAGACTAATGGCATGATGTATGAGCTTTGCGCAGGTATAATAGATAAAGATACTACAAATGCACAAATAGCAAAAGAGGAAGTTTTAGAAGAGTGCGGATACGATATACCTGTAGAGTCTCTAGAAAAAATAAGTTCCTTTTATACAAGTGTCGGCATATCAGGAACTCATCAAACTCTATATTATGCTTCATGTGATGACAGTATGAAAGTTAATGATGGCGGTGGATTACATGATGAAGAGATAGAGGTTATCTATATTCCACTTGAAAAAGCCAAAAAATTTATATTTGATGAGACTTATCAAAAAACGACAGGGGTTATGCTCTCAATTTACTGGTTTTTTGATAAAAAACTTTAGCCAAACTCGATGGGATCCATGTCAATTTCGGCTAATTGATTTTTAGAAAACTTTATAGCTTTAATGATATCTGTACTCTTGTCTGCTCTTAGTAAAATTTCAAATCTATACTTGTTTGCAACTCTCTCTAGGGCACACTTGCCAAAACCAACTATCTCAACCTTCGAAGTATTTGATATTTTTTGTAAGTTATCTAACATCTCATTCATGGCTTCGATTGCTTTTGCGCCATTTTTATGTGAAAAGAGTATTCTACAAAGTTTTTTATATGGAGGATACAGCTCTTTGCGATAAATCTTTTCCTCTTCAAGAAACTCCTCATAACTGTCAATGTAAGTTTTAAAAAACTCTTCGTTAAATGTCTGCACTAAAACTTTTGCATTTTGTTTTCGTCCACTTCTCCCAGATACTTGAATAAGAGATGAGAGCGCTTTTTCTCTCGCTCTGTAATCACTCATATTTAACATATTGTCCATACCCATAACAACAGCCAAAGTAACACCATGATAGTCATGTCCCTTACTTAACATCTGAGTTCCAACCAATATATCAACCTCTCTGTCATTAAATCTTTTTAGTACTTTTTTTAGCTTATTTGCCGTAGTAATTACATCTCTGTCAAACTGCTCAACCTTTGCCTCGCTAAACTCTTGGCTTATATTTTTAACAGCCTCAGCAGTTCCCAGTCTTGAGCTAGTCAGACGATCACTGCCACATTCTGAACATACTTGCGGAATAGCTTGTGTAAAGTTACAATAGTGGCATTTCATAGCTCTGCTTTTTTGATGAATACTCATTC
>DAOVJL010000166.1 GCA_030673275.1 Sulfurimonas sp. | reverse complement strand
TTTTAGACCTATTTCTTCTAACTCAGTTAAGTTCATAACTTACCTTTTGGGTACTATTTAATTATGATGAAATTATACACTTAATAAACCTAAATTAAAAGTAAATATAGTAACTTTTTTACTCTCTTAAGCAGAAAATTTAATTTAAGTATTTTTTGATAGAATTACGGTCTTGCTCGATTAACTCAGTGGTAGAGTGCTTCCATGACATGGAAGAAGTCACTGGTTCAAGCCCAGTATCGAGCACCACTAGTTAAAGTTTATAATCAGTAATATTTTTAGCCGTTATTTATTGCTCTTGCACATGTAACGCCACTGCTAAATGCCCACTGAAAGTTATAGCCTCCAAGCTCACCTGTAACATCAATAACTTCACCTATAAAGTGCAGATTTTCTACATGTAGAGATTCTAAAGTAGCAAAATTTAGTTCATCTGTTAAAACTCCACCTCGACACACTTCAGCTTTAGTAAAACCAAAATTACCTGCCGGAGCAAACTCATAGTTGTGAATATTTTGTAGATTTTTTTTACTATCTTCACTCAATTTTTTACACTCAACATCTTCTACATGTAGAGCTTTTAATATCTCACGAGATAATCTTTTTGGCAAAGGTATAACAGAACTGATTAATTTTTTACTTCCATTTATCAAACCCAAAATATTGTCATTCGGTAAAAAGTCAATTGCTATATCTCCCTTTTTCCAATAAAGTGAAGCTGATAAAACTGCCGGTCCGCTTATCCCTTTATGGGCGAAAAGCATCTCCTCTTTTAGTGTCTTTCCTTCTACTTTTATGTTTACATAACAGCTAAGACCACTTAACTCTTTCATCCAAAATTGCTCTTTTTGAACAGTCAGACCCACAAGAGCCGGAGTGAACTCTTTTACTTTTATATCAAAATTTTTTGCAATAAAGAGACCAATATCACTGGCACCAAGATTTTTAAAACTTTTACCGCCGGTTGCCACTATGAGAGTCTTTGTTTTTAAAATGCCTTTAGATGTTTTTACTTCAAAAATATCGTCTTTTTTGCTTACATGTAGAACTTCACAATTTAAAAGCATATCTACATGTGAAGAGTCCTTCTTTAGTATATTTATAATTTCATCAGAAGAGTCTTTACAAAAATAGTAGCGGTTTTTACGAATTTCTGGTTCTAAGCCATTTACATGTAGATACTCCAATAAATCATCTTTACTAAATTGACTTAAGGAGTAAGATATAAAATCACTATCGCCATCAAAGTTATCTTCGCTTACATGTAAACTAGTTATGTTGCACTTTCCACCACCGGATATTTTTAGTTTTTTTGCTACTTTTGAGTTTATTTCAACAATTCCAATGGCTAGTTTTTCATCTAAATAAGAGGCACACATAAGCCCACTTGCCCCTGCTCCTAAAATTAATACATCATATATTTTCATAAAGCAATTATACTGTATAATGTCATAAAAAATATAAGTGGTAAAAATGAGTAATAAACTTCACATAGTCTCTCTTGGTTGTACAAAAAACTTGGTTGATACGGAAGTAATGATGGGTAAACTTCAAAACTTCGAGCTAACTGATGCACAAGATGATGCTGATGTAATCATAGTAAATACATGTGGCTTTATTGATGCAGCAAAAGAGGAATCAATTAACACTGTACTAAACCTTCATGACGCTAGAAAAGAGGACTCTGTTTTAGTAATGGCGGGCTGTTTAAGTGAGAGATACAAAGAAGAACTAGCTACTCAAATGCCTGAAGTTGATATCTTTACCGGTGTAGGTGATTACGATAAAATTGATGAACTGCTTCAAGAGAAAAAAAGCCGTTTTACTGATGAAGTATTTTTAATAGATGGTGCTGAGCGTGTAGTTACAGGATCCACTTACCACGCTTATATAAAACTCTCTGAGGGTTGTAATCAAACATGTAGTTTTTGTGCAATTCCGTCTTTTAAAGGTAAGCTTAACTCAAGAAATCTTGACTCGATTGCTAAAGAAGTTGAAGGTCTTGTAGCAAAAGGCTATTATGATTTTTCTTTTGTTTCTCAAGATAGTTCTTCATACTTAAGAGATCAAAACATAAAAGACGGTCTAAGTCTTCTTATTCAAAGGATAGAACTAATAGAGGGTGTTAAAAGTGCCAGAATCCTTTATCTTTACCCATCTACTACAACTATATCACTACTGAAAAATATTGGTAAAAGTAAGATTTTTCATAACTACTTCGATATGCCGATTCAACATATAAATGATGAGATGTTGCGAATGATGAAAAGAGGCTTTGGCAAAAACCAGACTCTTGAACTTTTAGAGTACATGAAGTCACTTCCAAACTCTTTTTTAAGAACTTCTTTTATAGTTGGACATCCAAATGAGACACAAGAGATGTTTGATGAGATGTGTGAGTTCGCTTCCACTTTTGGATTTGACAGAATCAATGTATTTTCATACTCTGATGAAGAGACAACACCTGCATATGACATGAGTGATAAAATAAGCGCAGAAGTAATCGCTGAGCGTGCAGATATACTTGGTCAAATTGCATCTACATGTTTAGAGAGTTCTCTTAAAAAAGAGACTGGGAAAGAAGTTGAAATAATTATTGACGGTGAGAGTGATGAGCATGAGTATCTGCTAAGTGCTAAAGAGACTATCTGGGCACCTGAAATAGATGGTGAAATCTATGTAAATGACAGAACCAAAGATGAAGAGCTTGAGTTTGGTAAAGTTTACAAAGCCAAAATAACAGGTATTGTCGGAAATATTTTAACCGCCACTGTAGATAATGCTTGAAAACAAAACACTCTTAAAATTAAAGGATAAAAAAAATCTTTTAGCCTTCTCTGGAGGAGTTGATTCTTCTGCCCTGTTTTTTCTTCTTTTACAGCATGATATAAAATTTGACATTGCTATTGTCAACTACGGAATTAGAAAGCAGAGCCAAGACGAAGTGGCATATGCCAAAGAATTGGCTCTTACTCATAATTTGACATGTCATGTTAAGAATGCAGAAAAAAATTGAAAAAAACTTTGAAGCAAATGCCAGAGAGATAAGATATAACTTTTTTGAAGAGCTTATCACTAAATACAGATATGACAACCTTATAACTGCGCACCATCTGGGAGACAGATTTGAGTGGATGCTTATGCAGTTTTGCAAGGGTGCAGGCTGTGCTGAGATAGCAGGAATGACTAGAGAACAAAACAGAGGTTCTTACACACTTATACGCCCATTGCTTCACTTAGACAAACAAGAACTTTTGATATACCTAAATGCAGAAGATAAAAAGTACTTTGAAGATGAGACAAATCTGGATGAAGATATAAAACGAAATAATTTTAGACATAATTACTCAACTCCTCTTTTAGAAAAATATTTAGCCGGTATCAAAAAAAGTTTTGATTATTTAGATGAGGACAGAGAGAGCCTTCTTCATGATATAGAGATTAAAACTATTGGTGAGTTTGCATATTTCACAAGCTCACAAAATCAAAGAGCAGATATTTTTGCAATAGACAAATATTTAAAATCAAAACTATACATGCCAAGTGCAAGTGAGCGAGAACTTTTAAAAAATGAGAAAACAACAGTTCTAGGTAGAAAATTTGTGGTTAATAAAGATAGAGGTTTTCTGTTTATAGCGCCCTTTATAACTGGGGAGGGGCAAATGCCTCATAAATTTAAAGAGAGGTGCAGAGTTTTAAGGATAGAAC
>DAOVJL010000162.1 GCA_030673275.1 Sulfurimonas sp. | reverse complement strand
TTTTTTGTCTTTCATAATTACCACCAGTTTTCTTTTTGTATATAATTAATTATGACTAAAGAAAACTTAAAAAAGACTCATTAATTTTAAAAACTTAACTTCTCACTTTTTAAAATTCTAAATTTTGTCAGCTCTTTATTATCTTCAATACCAAGCTTCTTTGCCCCATCTTTAGAAATTCTCTGAACCCCTAAAGTAAGTACTAATTGATCCCCTTGTTGTATTGATGTAGTAAAAGAGACATCTCTTTTAGCATAAATAAGAGTGTCTTTTATAGCTTCATTTGCATCCCATGGCATAACTTCCTTGCCATCTTTTGCAAGTATTCTTTCAAATACAAAAGGCTTAAGTTCAATTGTTTTAGAACCTCTTATTAGCTTAGCTTTTAATATTCCCTGTCTAAATGCTTGTCCAAAGAGAGCATGATTAGATTTGTTAATAACGCTAACGCTAAAGCCATTATCTGATTTTGAGACTTTAAAATCTATATGCTCACCCATTTTTTCACGTTTATGATAAATTCCGGCTATACCATGGTAAGCGTGTGTTTTAGTCTCATTTATAGTTACTTTAGTTCCAAGAACTTGTGGCATATGACATGTAACACATGTATTTTTATCTTTTTCATCTATAACAGCGTCAAGCATACTGATATCAAAGCTATGTTCATTATTTGTATGTGAATGACAACCCATACATACATTTCCACTATAATAGTTTTCATTGTCATAATCTATTTTATGAAAAGGTGAACTGTTAGATTCTTTAACTAATCCAAACCAAGATGTAACAGTTTTATACTCTGCCTTACCTTTTTTACCTTTTTGGGCCGTGTAATACTCTCTTTTTTTACTGCTGTTTATATTTGTATTTGAGCTGTCACCCTCCTCTACATCCTTGATGGTGTGACAATATACACAAGAAATAGGTTCTTCTACCTGTATCTTATTTTTTGTAAGTTTACCACTTTGCAGAGACTCTAGATCACTTGGAGAGTGGCACTTTGCACATGTATATCCCTTTTCATCTTTAGGATGTTTATCCCACATAGCTTTATGAATCGGATTATTGTATATAGAAGCCTTGCGGTGAGAAGATTCATAATATTCTGAATATATTATCGGATGGCACTTCTGACAAACCTTACTCTCATTTGCCTGTAGTGAATTTACTAGTAGTATTGTAGATATCAATAAAAATATATTGCGCATATTTTCTCCATAATTAAAATTATCGTATTTTAACTAAGTGATTAAATAATCATATTGATATTAGTCAGTTTTATGATATTTATTCAAAAAATTCAACTAATGCTTCTTTATCTATAAACTTTGTTTTAACATTGATTATATCGTGGTCTTTAAAAAACTTTAAAATTCTAGATAGAGTCTCCGGAGAAACCCCAAGTATCTCTGCAATTTCTATATTTTTTGTCTCAAAAAAATCATCTGCATGGTTATGAATATACTTTGCTACTCTCTCTCGTGAATCTAAAACTAAATTTGTAGATATAATGTTTTCTAAATTTTTAATCTTTTTTATTAATGATGTCTGGATGTTAAATGCCATATTTGGATTTGTAACGATAACCTCTTTTAGCTTTTGAAAATCTATTTTTAAAACTTCTACATCACTGTATGCTTTAGCCGTCGCAGGATATGGTATCTCTTCAAAATTTGCAACTTCACCGATAAGCTCATTATCATGAAAATATTTGAGTACTATCTCTTTATGGCTTGATGATGTCTTATAGAGTTTAATAACACCTTTTACTAAAATATATAAGTATTTTGGCTCATCACCTTCATAAAATACTATATTGTCCTTAGTGACATGATGCTCAGTTGTAAAATTTTCTATCTTTTTAATCGTCTCTTCATCTACATTTTTGAAAAGAACTGTATTTTTAAGACGTGTTTTCATTTTATTCTTTTTAAAACCTCATCGTAACTAATAATCTCATCAGCATATTTAATCGACTTTTTTGATTTATATGCACTAAATCCAAACGCCATAGGAGTAAGATTTCCTGTTGTGTAAAATGCTGCTCTAGCATCAATCCACTCTCCAGTTTCTACGTCAGTAACCCAAATAGCGGCAGTATCTTTAAATGCTATTTGTTCGTCTCTAAACCAGATTGCCATACAACCAATATCATCAAATTTATATACTTTGCCGGTAGTTGAATCTTTAAGCTGAACTGTATTTTTTCTGTCACTTATTACCATAACACATCTGTCACACATATCTCTGTCCCAGTGTATTTTTGATGCACCCTGTTCAACGTTTTCTTGACAACCTAAGAACATTATAACAAAAAATAGAAATAGTACATATTTAAAGCGTATCATTAAACTCCCTTGCCTAAAGCCAGACACCATTTTTGAAATAGTATACTATCGTAATTAATGTTAATAATACAACATAAACAGAGGTAAAAAGTATTGATATTTTATAACTTTTCTCTGATTTTTTGATAAATACAACGGTTAAACCATAAAATGTCCCTAAAAAAAGTGTTGTATAGATTAAATAACCAATATAATAATAATCACTCTGTAAAAAACAGAATGGGCAGTGGTGTGATGGAAGCTCATAAATATATCCACCAAAGAATGCGATTAATGTTATAAGAGCTACTATAATAAAAATCATATTTGAGAGTGCAAAAAGATATTTGTTTTTTAAAAAGTAAAAGAGAAAAATTAATAGATAGTTTCCATAAAAAAGAGTTAAAAGTACTCTATTTTCTAAAGCAAAAATATTTGAGATTGCAGAAGTAGCAGAGCTAGAGTATATACTTCCGCAACAGCTAACCATCTTGTCTATCTCTATAGCATTGAACATAACTCCCTCTAGAACTATTTCAATTATAAAAAAGAAAAACAGTGCTATAAACATTCCAAATTTAAATCTTGTATACGGCTGGTTCTCCTCTTTCATATCTTCGCTGTTTATTTTCAACCAATAAGCAAACAGATAGAGGTTAATAATCTTTAAAACTATAAGATAGGTTCCGTACTCTGTAGCATCTAAAACCCCTGCCCCGCACATTGCACCGGTTAGGACATTTGACACCTTATCAAGAGTGAAAATAAAAAATACAAAGAGTGGAACTTTTATGGCAAATATATACTTAATGATTGTAGCGCTTAAAAAGCTCTGTTTCTCTAATTGATATTGTTTCTTGCTCGTAGAGTTTATATCCCAGTTTAGGTATATCTTAACACTTAAAATAAAGGCTACTATCGCAAACACTGCAAATATTATGTTCAGTATAAGCAGTGTTAAAACCTCTGGTGTTAGTAACATTAAGAGATAACTCCTTGATGCATCACAACCACTTTATCCACTATATCTAAATCAAAAAACAGAGGGTCATGTGTGGCTACGATTATTGTCTTGCCCTGATGCTTCAACTCTTTTAATATATCTATAAAACGCAGGGAGAGTTTTTCGTCAAGATTTGCTGTAGGCTCATCCGCTAAAATTATTTTAGGCTCATTTATATTTGCTCGGGCAATAGCAACTCTCTGCTGTTCACCACCGGAGAGGTTTTTAACTAAAATATCCTCTTTATGCTCTATATGAAACATCTCTAAAACTCGTTTTAGTTTATCCTCTATAATATCTATATGTAGATTCATTGGAACAAGCGGTAAAATGATATTTTCTTTAACACTAAGAGTGTTTATAAGATTATATTTTTGAAATATAAAACCAATATTGTCTCGTCTAAAATCAGATGCAAAGTTGTCTGGAAGTTTTGATACTCTTTTACTGTC
>DAOVJL010000053.1 GCA_030673275.1 Sulfurimonas sp. | reverse complement strand
CTCACTACTGACTCACAGAGGTCCGGATTTTTGCGGAGTTACTCAAAAACAAAAGCTGTTTTTTGCACATCAAAGACTAAGCATACTTGATACCCACTCACGCTCACACCAACCACTTCAATATAAAAATATTCTGCTCTCATTTAATGGAGAGATTTATAATTTCAAAGAGTTAAGAGATGAGCTAACAAAAGAGTTTGATTTTAAAACACAAAGTGACAGCGAGGTTATAATTGCAGCCTACATGAAATGGGGCGTAGATTTTGTAACTTATCTAAGGGGCATGTTTGCCATTGCTCTTTTAGACGGTGACACATTGTATCTTTTTCGTGACAGACTTGGTAAAAAACCTCTCTTTTATCTACACAATGAAAGTTTTATTTTTGCTTCTGAAATAAAGGCTCTTGTGCCATTTTTACATAAAACAGAGATGGATGAAGATGCACTTTTAAGCTACATGTCATTCTTGGCTCCAACTCCCCCTTTTACATTTTTCAAGAGTATTAAAAAGCTTGGTGCGGGTGAATTTTTGACCTTTAAAGATTCACATGTAGAAGTCAAAAAATACTTTGATTTACTGGATAACAAACCAAGTGTTATAACTAACAAAGATGAGGCTGTTAGTGATTTAGAAAATCTGCTTGAAGAGTCTATTAGGATACGGCTTAACTCCGATGTTCCTATGGCTTCACTACTCTCAGGCGGTATAGACAGTGCGACTATAAATGCTTATGCTCTTAAAAACGGTGTGAATCTGCAAACATATACTTTGGGTTATAAAGATTATGCCAAATATGATGAAAGACAAAATGCGAAGATAAGTGCTGTGTTTTTAGGATTAAGCAACAAAGAGGTTGAAATCACGCAAAATGATTTTATTGAGGCGAGCGATAAAGTTTTAGACACACTAGATGAACCACTAAACGACCCTGCTTCAGTTCCTCTGTATCTACTGTTTGAGCAAATAAAAAAAGACGGTTTTAAAGTTGTATTGAGCGGTGAGGGAAGTGATGAACTCTTTTTGGGTTATAGACAATATTTTGAATATTTAGATATTCAAAGCCTCTCAAATCTAAAAAACAAAAACTGGCTCAAAAAATACTTTCGTTCAAATTTCTCAGCCAATAGAGAGTGGGAATATTATAAACGGATTTTTGGCGATACCCTGCTCTTTCGTACATCAGGTGAGAACTTTACCGACCTTCAAAAAAATGCTCTAATGAAACAAAACATAAAAGACAATCAATCTCTAAAATATCTCAAAAGCTATAGAGACAGATTTGAAAGTTCTGCACACACAGATGAGAGTACTTGGTATAGTTACATTGATTTGAATCTTTTTCAAGCGGAGCATTTTCTAACAAAACTTGACCGTGTAAGCATGGCTCACAGCATTGAATCACGAACACCTTTTTTGGATTATAAGTTAGCATCTGCTATTTTTAGCATAGACCCTAAACTTCGCTATGAAGACGGAGTTACAAAATCATTGCTTAAAAAAATTGTAAAGCCACATCTTAATGAAAAAATATTATCTCGAAAGAAAAAAGGCTTCTCAAATCCATACATGGAATACCTTATAAACTCTAAAAAGACAAAGCTGATTCAAGAGGTAAATGAGCAAACTGGGATATTTAAAAAAGAGAAACTTGCTGAGTATATACAAGGCGCTTCAGGTGGAGCTTTTAAACAGCACATCTGGGGGCTTTATGTGCTTAGTGTTTGGATTAAAAAATATTTACTTTAATGAGCTAATTGGAAGAAACTGTGAACTCTCTGGATCATAATAATCAATTTCACCGCTCCCAATATCATAAACCCAGCCATGAATTGATATAGTGCCGTTATCAACTCGTTTTTTAACAGATGGATATGTTAAAAGATTTTCAATTTGCGAAACTACAGAAAGCTTTTCAGTCAAACGAAAAAGGGATTCTCTGTCCGCATCTGGACCCAAAGCCAAAACAGCTTGTGATTTTGCTTTCTCACCAAGCGTAAGCCATGTGTTGGTATGAACAAGTTCAGGGTCGTCCGAACAACTTTTGTTATGAATAGCTTCTATTGCTCCACAATGAGTATGTCCGCATACTATAATGTTCTTTACTTTTAAAACACTTACTGCGTACTCTATGGCCGATGCTGTAGAGTGAAAATCTTCATCAGGTTTATATGGGGCTACAAAATTACCAATATTTCTAATAACAAACAAGTCACCTGGAGCGCTATTAGTCATTAAATCCGGTACAACTCTAGAGTCTGAACAACCTATGTAAAGAGCTTTTGGATTTTGACCATTTTCAACTAACTTCAAAAACTCTTTTTCATGAGCCTTAACATAGCTTTTTTGAAACAGTTCATTACCAGAAATCAGTCCACAATCTTTCATAGCTTCTCTTTTATAGATTTTTCATTAAACAGTATATCAAAAATAAAAGAACAATCTGTCAAATTTTATGCTTATGTTTTAAGCAATTTTTCTAGCCGTTAAAAACAAATAATCTTTGCCGGTTATAATTACTCTGTATTTCTTTTGCTGCAAATATTTTTTACAAAAATGTATATCTTTTAGAACTAAACTCATCTCATTAAAACTATAATTTGGTGCTTTAGCCCCATAGACCATCTCGCCGTCAATCCATCTGCAATTTGGAAAACCGAGTATCATAGCACCGCCTTTTTCCAAGTGATTTTGATATATGGACATAAAAGTGGTATTAAAGTCTATATTTGAGCTTTGAAGTGTTCCGATAGAAATAATCAAATCAAACTTTTCTAAATTAAGCTCATTAAGTTTGTTTATATCATGGCATGTAAACTCTACATTACTCTCTTTGAAATCTTTTTTTGCATATTCTATAGCGCTAGATGAGTAGTCCATTCCTACAAATTTTTTACTCTCAAATTCTTTACATGTCAGCATATTTTTTATAACTTTAAACTCATCACCCTTATTTACACCTAGATTTAAAATCCTCTTTTTACTCTTTATATTTATGAACTCAAGTGCTTTTTGGTAGTGATACAAAAAACTAAACTGTGCTGTTTTATCAACAGTGAAAAACTCACTATCTATTCCATATTTTTCACTGCTTGTTTCACACTTATGAAATGAAGAGTTTTCATTTAGTTTTTTGAATCTAAGAACAATACTATCTTCATCTTTTTTTATGGGTGTCAGCATCTTCATAAAAAAAATCTGTGCCAAATCTACAAAAGCTTTGTAGCCGATTGACTCGATTTCTGACTCTAAAACCTCCGCCTCAACAATATCACCATCTTTGACATGTAGATTATCAAAATACTCAAGTATCTCTGTAGAAGTTTTTCCTTTTAAATCAATTATCATGCACTACTCTGGCGTATTATATGCACGATCACCGGCATCACCAAGACCAGGAATTATGTATTTGTTCTTATCCAATTTTTCATCTATCTGTGCGATGTAAATATCAATATCCGGATGAGCAGAATGTACTCTCTCTAAACCCTCTGGCGAGCCTATTATATTTAGCATTATGATTTTTAAAGGCTCTCTTGTTTTGATTAAATCTATTGCATCATTCATTGAACCACCGGTTGCAACCATAGGGTCAACTAAAAGAATATTTTTACCCTTACAATCAGGAAGCCTGTCATAATAGAGTTTACTCTCGTGTGTAGTCTCATCTCTTTTCATTGCTAAAAAACCAGCAACGGCACTTGGCAGAAGTTCCATTACACTGTCAAGCATCGGCATACCAGCTCTTAAAACTGTTACAACAACTATATTCTCTTCATCAATTGTACTAAAGCATCCACTACCCTGCCATGGGATTATCTCTTTTTCTATCAGAGGAAACTCTTTGAGTGCTTCATAAACAAGTTGTTTTGTCAGTTCTGCCACCGTATGTCTAAAACGAATTGCATCTCTTCTTTGATCTCTTAAATGTGTGACTAAAGTTTTTGTAACTGGATTAAATAGTTCATAAATCATTATTTACCTTTAACTAATGGTTGTTCTTTTAGTTAAATTGTACTGTTGTATATATTCAATCGCTCTTAATTTTTTAAAATTTCTATACCTTTTTTAATTGCACCAAGAAGATTAAAGATATCCTCCTCTTTTTGTGAAAAGTGTATACTAATTCTAATCCATCCCGGTTTATCTGCTAAGACAATTTGATCTTTGAGACCCAACAGATCATGACCATAAGGTCCGGCACATGAGCAGCCTGCTCTTGTCTGAATTCCATATATTTTAGATAAGGCTGTACACATATCATATGGATTTAAACTTCCAATATTAAAAGAGACAATACCTATATTTTCTTCTTTTTGATTACCATATATTTCACAATTTGGTATTACTTGGAGCTCCTGTATAAAAAGCTTTAAAAGTTTAGTTTTTTGTTTTTTTATAAAATCAAAACCTATTTCATTTCTAAGTTGATAAGCCAAAGAAGCACGAATGAGTTGTAAAATACCGGGGGTTCCTGCATCTTCTCTTACTTGCAGATCACTCTCGTAAGCATGTTTTGTCTTACTTACATAGGAGACTGTTCCTCCTCCTGCAAATGTCGGCGGCAGTGTCGAGTCAATTATATTTTTATTTATAACTAAAAGTCCGCATGAGCCTGGACCTCCCAAAAGTTTATGCGGAGATAAAAACAGTGCATCATATAAATTACAGTCGATATTCATATATGGTGATGATGCTGCCGCATCAAAACACACTATAGCGTTATATTTTTTTAAAAGTTTTGATATCTTTTTATAAGGGGTAATGATACCTGTTACATTAGAGGCGATACAAAAAGACCCTATAATTTCTCTGTGAGTATTGTGTTTTAAAACTTCTTCAAACTGTTTAAAATCAATTAACCCATCCTCATCAAGCCCAATTCTTACGATATCACAAAACGCTTCTCTATAACTAATCTCATTTGAATGATGTTCATACGGTCCAACAACAACTAAAGGCATATCTTTTTTATCTATATCAATCTTGTATCTTTTTATAGTTGCGGGTGGAATATAAAGTCCAACCAACTCTTGAAAACGTTTAATCGCCGCTGTTGCACCACAACCACCGGGAATGATTACAAAATCTTCACTTAATTCTAAACTATCATAAAGATTTTTTCTCGCTTGCAGATAATACTCGCTAGTAGTTGCGGCCATAGTAGCCTCTTTAGAGTGAGTATTTGCGTAAGTCTGCAACACTTCTTGTATACGATCTTCAATAAGGTCATATGCTAAACCAGAAGCTGTATAATCAAAATAATATTTTTTATACAAACCGATTGTATGATGAGAAAGTTCATCTTGAATCTGCTCTTGATTTTTAAGAAGTGGACGAAATATATCTTTAGTCATTCACTTTTCCTACGGCATAATCATGAAAACTTTTGTAATCACTCTTAATATAACTCTCTATTAAATCTTCTACAATTTCATGGGCATCATCTGAGATAAATTTCACACCTGTTTTCTTACCGAAGCTACTTTTAACACCCTCTAAGTTGCCTCCTAAACTAAGCTCAAATCCTGGAACTGTTTCACCATCGTCATTCTTAAATTTTGTTCCAAGTAGACCAATATCCACTATATTTGAGTGTGCGCATGAGTTTGGACATCCATTTAGTGAGATAGAAACTGTCTCATCAAAGTCAGGAAATTTCTCATGCAGATGCTTTGCCAAAGCTATAGCTGTGTCTTTTGTTTCGCTAATAGCAAACTTACAGTACTTTAAGCCCGTACATGAAAGAGTTCTTGCCTTAAACGGGTTTGGATTAGCATCCATATCAATAATATTTAAATCTTTTACTAAATTCTCAGCATTTTGAGTGGGTACGTCAAGTACTACAAAGTTTTGCGTAGGTGTTGCTTTTATAGCAGTAGCGCCATTTTTTTGTAAAACATCTGCTAAATCTTTTAAGCCTTTTGTACCAATAAAACCACCGTTTATTGCACATCCAACATATGATTTACCTTCATCTTTTGATTTATGTATACCAAAATGTTCTCTTTTGCTATACGGCGTATACTCTTGAATAAACTCCTCCCCAAATTCAAAACCTAGACTATTTTCAAGCTCTGCTTTAAACTTATCTATACCCCACTTATTTATAAGGTGACCAAGTCTGGCTTTTATTCTACTCTCTCTTAAACCGTGATCCCTATAAATTTCAGAAACAACTCTTGTCACTTCTAAAATCTGTTCTGGCATAACGTAACCAATGTGCAAAGCAAACTGCTTGTTTGAAGCCAAACCGCCACCCACACTTACATCAAAAAGAATTTGCCCATTTTCACACTTTACTGCTGTAAAAGACAAATCTTGAATCTCGTGACCCATACAGTGCTTAGAACACCCGCTTATTCCAACTTTATATTTTCTTGGCAGATTAACTAAAGTTCTGTTTCCGTCAAAATACTTATCTACTTCAGATACCAGTTCTCTTACATCGTATATCTCACTGCTCTCTACTCCAGCCACAGGGCATGTAGCAATATTTCTTGGAACATCACCCGCTGCAAAAACTGTTGTAAGTCCTACGCTTTTTAATCTAAAAAAAATCTCAGGCAGATCACAAACTTGTATAAAGTGAAACTGTATATCTTGTCTTGTTGTAAAGCTGGCTGTACCACGTGCGAATTCCTTTGATATACCTGCAACTACTTTAATTTGCTCCACATTCATAGAGCCTTGAACTAGCTTAACTCTTAACATAAAGTACTGAGTCTCATCATCAGCATCTTGCAAGTTTCTGTTTTGAGAGTAGAGTCCGTACCATTTAAATCTGTCTACATCTTCTGGATCAACTTCAGTCCCATGAATCGCATACTCATTTATACTCTCTAGTACATCCAAGCCACTTTTTTCTTTTTTAATTCTCTCTACTCTTTGTGCTTTTGTCTCTTTTGACATTCTATTTTCCTATAAAATCTCTTTAGCTTCCCAATGAGGAAAGTGTTTTCTAACCAGTGCATTGAACTCAACTTCAAACTCTGAGTATTCATGGTTGTTTGTTTGTGAAGAATCATCTAACTTCTCAACTATCATTCCGGCACCAACAGTAGTATTTGTATACTTATCTATAATAATAAAACTTCCCGTATATCTATTATGATCATACGGATCAACTGCTATTTCTCTATCCAGTGATAATGTACACTCTGCAATATCATTAAGCTCTAGCTTATCTGTTTGAATCTCTTCAAACGTATTTACATCTTTTTTATACTCTATAGATTTAAATGAACCGTTTATTACAGATGTAGCTCTTTTAATTATATAATTTTGATTTAGTTGCAACGGTTTTTCATCCATCCAAACAGTCATAACACTAAATTTACTTGATACATCCGGAATAGAGTCAGATTTAACTATCATATCTCCACGGCTTATATCTATCTCATCTTCTAATGTAATAGTTGTAGCCATCGGTGCAAATGCTCTGTCTATCGTCTCTACT
>DAOVJL010000238.1 GCA_030673275.1 Sulfurimonas sp. | reverse complement strand
AGAATATAAAAAAAAGTTTTAGTTAAATATACATGTCAGAAATAGCTCTGTTTTTCTCAGCTTTTTTGGCAGCAACAATCCTTCCTTTTTCTTCTGAAGTTGCTTTTGTGGCAGCTTTGGCAAATGATATGCCAAAATCTACAGCACTTATTTTTGCTTCAAGCGGAAATGTTTTAGCTATTATCCTCAACTATTGGCTTGGGTTTTGGTTGTATGAAAAAACAAAAGCAAAACTAGAGTCATCAAAAATAGGTCTTAAATCTTATAACTATGGGCATAAATATGGATACTATGCTTTGGCTTTATCTTGGCTTCCAATCATAGGTGATCCACTAACACTTGTTGCTGGTCTTGTTAGGCTTAAATTTGTTTGGTTTGTTTTAATCGCAGGTTTTTTAAGAGTATTAAGATATTATTTTTTATCAGAATTATTTTAAGAGGTAAATAAATGCAAAGTGATGTTCTAGTCATTGGTGCTGGTGGAGCAGGTCTTGTTGCTGCAATAAATGCTCATGAGAGCGGTGCAAAAGTAATAATAATAACTAAAGAGTATCCAACAAGAAGTCAAACATGTATGGCTCAAGGCGGTATAAATGCAGTTCTTGGCAATGCCGGCGAAGACAGTGTCGAAGCACATGTACAAAACACTCTTAAGTCTGCTCATGGCATAGCAGATGAAAAAGCAATAAGACTTATGTGCGAAGAGGCACCTGAAGCTGTTAAATGGCTTGACAGTATAGGAGTTCCTTTTAGTAGAACAGCGGAGTCAAAAATCGCTCAAAGAACACTTGGTGGAGCATCAGCTCCTCGTGCCTGCTATGCACAAGATTATACAGGTTTAAAAATCCTTCATACACTTTATGACAGATGTCTTGCTTTGGGAATAGAGATTTTAAGTGAAAGATATTTGTTGGAGTGTTTAACTAACAAAGAAAATAATACACTCAGTATTTGTGGTGTTAGTGTTTTAAATAAGAGAAGCGGTGAACTTGAAGTTTATGAAGCTCCGAGTGTAATTATGGCAACTGGTGGATATAGCAGAATCTTTCATACACACTCTACTAATTCAGTCTCAACAACAGGTGATGGAATCGCTGCTGCATTTAGAGCAGGAGCCAGAGTCAGTGATATGGAATTTATCCAGTTTCATCCAACGGCTATGAAAAATTCTGCGATACTTATAAGTGAGTCAGCGCGTGGTGCAGGCGGATACTTACTAAATTCAAAAGGTGAGCGTTTTACAAATGAGTTAGCTCCTCGAGATGAAGTGGCTCGTGCAATTGACGCTGAGCTGGACAAGGGTGAAGATATATTTTTAGATATAAGACATCTTGGAGCAGAGTTTATAGATGAAGAACTTCCTCAAGAGAGAAAGCTCGCCCGTCTTTATGAAAATGTGGATCCGGTATTTGATTTAATACCTATAAAACCAGTTGCCCACTATACAATGGGTGGGCTTGAAGTTGATGAAAATTCTATGACAAACATACTTGGGCTTTTTGCAGTTGGAGAGTGTGCCAACCATAGAGTCCACGGAGCAAACCGTCTTGGTGGAAATTCTCTCTTAGAGTTGATAGTTTTTGGAAAACAGGCCGGAGAGAGAGCTGCTAAATTTGGTAAAAACAATCAAACAGGCTCTTTGCATACAGATTCTACATGTAGAGTATTGGATGATATAAAAAACTATACAAATGAGATAAACTTTTATGAAAAACAGGAGTTTTTAGGAGATCTGTTTTATTTACATGTAGGGATAAAAAGAGATAAAGAATCTTTACAAAAAGTTTTGGATGAACTAAAAAAACTGCTTCAAGAAGTGCCGAAAATGGGTGTTGGTGATAAATCAAAAAAATACAATACAAATCTGATAGAGTTCATAGAGTTTAAAAATATGTTAGAACTTGGCGAGATGGTTTTACTAAGTGCAATTTCTCGCAATGAGAGCAGGGGTGCCCACTTTAGGATAGATTATCAAAATGAAGATGAATCCTTTGGACGACATACTGTAATGGATAGTGAGGGGGTAGTTAAATATGAAGATTAAAATTCAAAGAGAAGAGCTGGTAGAGTATGAAATTACTTCAAAAGATGTAACTCTTTTAGAGACACTTAATGAGATAAAAACTACACAAGATGCCTCACTTACTTTTGCAAGTGGATGTAGAAGTAGTATTTGCGGAAGTTGTTCTATGAGGGTTAATGGCAAAGAAGTTTTAGCATGCAGTTATCATGCTAAAGATGGTGATTTAATTGAGCCACTCAAAAACAGTGAAGTTATTCGTGATTTGGTTGTGAATATGGATAAAGCTTATGAGTTTAATGCAAAGGCTAAAGCTTGGCAAAGTTCACTATCACAAGATGTTTTATTAAGCCAAGAAGATGAAAAAATAAATGAGATTCAGAGTGACTGTATCTTGTGCGGTTCATGTTATAGTGCTTGTCCGGTTTATGCAGTAAATAGTGAATTTTTAGGACCGTTTTCACTAACAAGAGTTTGGAGATATGTTAGCGATAAAAGAGAGAATAATCCTAAACAGATGATAGATACCATTCAAACAAACGGTGTTTGGGACTGTACTTTGTGTAATGAGTGTACACTGGTGTGTCCACAAGATATTTCAAGTAAAGCTGATATAGAAAAACTTCGTGCAAGAAGCTCATTAGCGGGGTATATGGATCCAAGTTTTGCTAACTTTGGTGGATTTGGCGGTGGCTTCGATGGAAGTCCCACATTTTAGAATAACTAACACATTTTAAATATGTTATAATCCTAACAAATTGTT
>DAOVJL010000032.1 GCA_030673275.1 Sulfurimonas sp. | reverse complement strand
GAAGTTGATTACAATGAAAAAGCTAAAACTTTAGTTTTAATAGCTTCAAGTGATAACAAACTTGATGCACTAAAAGACATAGTTGTTGCAAAATTTTTAAAACAGGGACTTAGTTCAAAGGTTTTAGATGAACTCAGAGTGGAAGACTCTAGCGGTAACAATAGAAAAGTGACTTTTAAAGTTGTTGATTATATAGAGTCAAAAGAGGCGAAGAAGATAACTGCTGAGATAAAAAAGATGAAACTCAAAGTTAATGCTCAGATAGAAGGTGATTCTATACGTGTTAAAGGTGCAAAGCTTGATGACTTACAAAAAGTAATGAAGATGGTCAAAGAAGAAGAGTGGGATGCTCCACTTGTTTTTGAAAATATGAGATAGAGAGGTATTGATATGTCAAAACTTACAATTGGAGATGCCGCTGATAAACTTGGTGTATCAAAAGAGGCAATTCATAACCGTGTACGACGAGGTTCTTTACAAAGTGTAGTTGAGAATGGTGTTAAGATGGTTATACTTGACTCTAAAGAAAGTATCAAAGCAGTATCCAAGAGAGCAACTAAAAAAACAGCTTCTCAAGTTGATGATAGATACTATAAGCTTCTAGAGGAGCAAAATGCTAAACTTGAACAAAAAGTAAAAACTCTTGAGGGGGAAACAAGAACGCTTAGAGACCAAAAAGAGCAGATGCTGATTGATGAAAGAAAAAAGATAGAACAGATCTATAAAGATAAAGACGAACAGTTAAAAAACATATTAAATGCAATATCAACAAAGTTTATGTTGAATGCTCCAGATGATGTATTAGAGGCTGGGGAAGAGCTAGTAGAAGCTGAAATAGAACAACCTCTTCAAGAGCAAGAGAGTAGATTAATCTCCTTAAATAAATATATAAAAAGTAGAGAGTTTTCAAAGAAAAAATCTTCAAAGATAAAAGATAAGTTTAAAAGAAAAGCCCAAAAAGATTCTAGAATTATTACAATAGGAAAAAAATTATATATTGATTTAGCAAAATATGACTATAGCGACTATTCGCTATAGATCACTTATTTTAAGCGTTAAACCTTTTAGATGGGTGATAGGATACGAGTAAGCTATTCCTTCACCCTCCCCAGTAATATCTAAGTCATGCATAACTTTTTGAATAATTTCATTGACTTTTTTCGTTGGTGTTATAAACATTAGATTTGAATCAGTCTCTTCACTATGAAGTCTATTATAAAAATTACCCATCTCTTCAAGCCCCATACCGTGAGCTTTCATAATAGTCACACCTCTAGCGCCTGCATCTTTAGCAGCAAGTAGTGCTCTTTCTTCTACTTCATGTGGAACCACTACATGTACGGCAGAGAATTGAACTTTATATGAGTGTCTTTTATCTGTTCCATGTACATTTACAGTTGATAGTCCCATGTCATCAGCGTGCTCTAGAGCATGTTGGAGTTCATTAAGTTTGATCTCTTCAAGTTCATGTTTCCCTTTGATACCTATACTCTCTGTGGCTATACCGTAGAGCATTACTGTAAGCATTGGGAAAAGTGAAGCGAAGGCAATTAGACCAAAACCGTCTATTAAGGGGTCTCTTCCTGGAATATTTGTTGCAAGACCAAGACCAAGAGCTGCCACAAGAGGGACAGTTACAGTTGATGTTGTAACTCCTCCACTATCATAGGCGATAGGGATGATATATTTCGGAGCCATAAATGTAAGAACTATTACAAATATATACCCAGCCATAATATAGTAAACTATCTCTCCTCCGACAACAATACGGTAAGCTCCCAGAGATATACCGATAGCAACCCCAAGAGCGACAAAAAGACGCAGAACAAAGTCATTTATTTTCCCATCACTAATCTCTTTGGCTTTTTTTGCAATAGCGGTTAAAGATGGTTCAGCCATTGTTGTAGAAAATCCAATGGCAAAGGCAAAAGAGTAGATTATGATGTTGTTGTCATACTGTGTCAGCTCATAAGCCATTGTCTCACCGAGTGAGAAAAGACCCATTTCAAGACCAACTATAAATGCATCAAGACCAAGAATAACTAGTCCAAAACCTATCATTACCTCTTTTAGATTCTCAATTGGTTTTTTAAGTATGATATATTGAAAAAATAGAATTACAGCAAGAATAGGGATAACATCCATTATAATGCTAACTAAACCTTTTAAGAGGTCAAGTAGTTTAAAATCGAAACTTGATATTGCTGTTGGTGTTGCTGTTGGTGATACTTGAGTTACAACTGATGCAATACTTTGACTTACATCTACAAATTCATATACAAAAATTCCATAAAACTGAACAAATATCATAGGAGTTAGTGAGGCAAAAGCAATAAGTCCAAAGCCGTCTAAAATAGGATTTCTTCCCTTTATTGTTGAGGCAAGACCAATTCCTAAAGCCGCTACAAGTGGGACTGTTACCGTTGATGTTGTTACACCACCAAGGTCAAATGCAAGTCCAACTATCTCTTTTGGGGAGAAAGCTGTTGCAGCAATAACCAATATATATCCGGCAATGATGTAGTAGTGAATAGGATGACCTTTTATAATCCTCCATACACCTATAACTATAGCAAAGCCAACAGAAAAAGCAACAACCAATCTAAGGATTGTTGCATCAATCCTGCCACCACTAATATCTGCTGCTTTGTGGGCAATAACAAGCAGGGCAGGTTCGGCGATTGTAGTACCAAAACCAACCATAAAGGCAAAAAGTACTATCCAAAAGGTTGAACCTTTTTTAGCAAAATCCCGTGCTAGACCCTCTCCAACCGGAAATATTCCAACTTCTAGACCAAGTAAAAATACGGCAAGACCTACACCAACAATGGCTAGACCAATAGAAGTACTCAACCAGTTATCAGGCACTGTCTGAATAATTGCTAATTGAAAAAATATGATTACTAATATGATTGGCAGAAGGTCTCTAAAGGACTCTTTTAGCAGTTTTAAAAATGAAACAAAATTTAGCATTTTCAACCTATATAAAAAATATAGTTGATTTTATCATTAATTGATTAAAAAAAAGGTAAAATTGCATTTCTTTTATATATGGTTCAGTGTCCGAGTGGCCGATGGTGCAACCTTGGAAAGGTTGTGTAGGTGCAAATCTACCGAGAGTTCGAATCTCTCCTGAACCACCATTTCTTAATAAATTGTAATTGATTTTTTATATCTTAACCATTTAATAGGTCTTTTTGTTCTTTTGCAATATCTCTCTCCGTCAATATATGCGCAGTTGTTATAACCTATAGTTCTGTTTACGGTTTTGTATTCATATATAGGATTACATTTAGTGATTGTTTCATAAGATTTACAATTACCTCCACCATCTCTCATTTGGTTTGCAGAATAAGCACCTATTAAGCCACCACCGACTTTTGCAGCTGCTTTTCCTCTCCCGCTACCAATCTGATTTCCCAACGCGATACCTAAGCCGGCTCCGATTAAAGTATCAATGCCGATACTATTTGTGTCTCTTTGTCCACAAGCAACATCTATCTCAACGGTGTCTTCGTAACACTGCTCCCAAACTTGAACTTTTTCTGTGTAAGGCTTAGTGATGGCAGTTGATTCTGTAACTCTAACTTTTTCTGCTTGTAGCAAAGATATCGCTACCGCTAATACTAAAATTATTTTTTTCATTTCAAGTCCTTTGTTTAAATAGCAATCTTTTTAAAATATTACTCTCTAATAAATTTTATCATATTAATTATAATATAACTCTTATTACAAAATATACCCTAAAAGATGGAGTATTACTTTCTACATGTAGAAATAAAAGAGAGATAAAACATTATAAAATCACTTACAAATAGTTTTTTTTAATTATATGAGATATAATATGTAAAAAAGTAGTTTATTAAGATGGATGCAGAATTAATTATAAAAGCTATTATGGGGTTAGTTGCAATATTGGCGATACTAATCTTTTTACTATTTTTAGAGCCAGATACAGAAGAAAAAACCCCTATAGATAAAAAACCAACAGATAAAAAACCTATACCAGAGAGTGAAGAGATAACTCAAGAGCCAGATTCTGTACAAAAAACTGATTTAGAGTTTTTAGTAAAGGCTATAAAAAATAAAAGAGCAGATGCAGATGAACTGAGCAAAACACTTGACCTAATTATAAAACATCACGGCGTAGTACATAGAAAATTAGGTCTTAGAGCTCACCCTGATTTTGATATTTATATGGATATACTTTTTACTATATGTAGACATCCTAACGCAAACAAAGATTTGATAATTAAGTTTGATAAAGAACTTGAAGAATTAAACAGCGAATATAAAAAAGAGATAAATGATGCTATTACAAAAGGACTAAACTCAAGGAGAGTTTAGCTATACCTCCAACATCTCTGTTATTCGCCCTTGAACTATATGTATCCCTTTTTCTTCCAGCGCTTCTAAAGTTTCCATTTCCATAACGCCTACGGCAATAAGAGATATATCAACACTGTCTGTAATTAGTCTAAGAGCTGATAGTGATTGATCGTTTTGAGTTAAGAAATAGCTTCCTTCGCCTTTTATATAGACAGGTCTTAAATCTTGGAGATATTGATAGTCCTCACTATCGCCAATAAATTCAAATATACCAATATCAATGTCATGTTTTCTAAATAGTTCTATATATTGTTTAATCTGTATAAAATCTTGACGAACAAGTTTGTCAGGCATCTCTATTATCAATTTAAATGGAAGAGTTGCAGCGTGAATACGCAATAGTTCGCTCATATCGTTATAGCTGTCTGGAGCTATTAAATACTCATGAGGCAATCTAAGAGAGTATGTAGAAGCTCTTAAAATCATATTTGGAATTTTAAATAGTATATTTACAACATTTTGATAGATATCATGACTAAGACCAGATTGAATAGCAGGTGCCATAAACTGGGCATAGCTGTAAGATGTATTTTCATCTAATGTAAGATTAATACTAAGAACATGGTGAGCAAGTTTTTTAGCTTTCGTATCAATAACAGACCATGATAGAAAATGAAATTTATTTTTTTCAATAGCTCTGTTGATAATTGATTTCCAAGCCTCTTTCCCCATTACCTCAACTGCATCTTCTGCTTTTTCTATATGTATATTTTCATTAGAGAATTTTGCTTGTGCAAGTGCATTATCGGAGTGCGAAAGCAGTTGAGATATAGTATCAAGATATGAATATTTATAAAGTCCGATAGAGACAAATGCTTCGTTTTCATCAAGCCCTGCAGATTTAATAATCTCTGTACAAGAGGTTTGTATATTTTTAGCTAATTCCAATGCATCTTTGCCTGAACAATCGGGTAAAAGTAAAGAGAATTCTGTACCATTCATTCTTGCAATAATATTATCCTTAATATCTTTTGCGCTGGATTTAAAGATATTTGCGATGCCAATAAAAAGTCTATTTACATTTTGACGACCTATTTTTTCATTTGCCTCAATCATTCCGCTAAGTGCTATTATTATATTTACGCCGCCTTCTGAGGATGCATCCACTTTAAGATATGAAGGAAGCTTATCTATGAGGTATTTACGGTTTCTAAGTTGTGTGTCTTGGTCTATATATTCTAACTCTTTGTGTGCTTTTAGCTCCCTGTTTCCTTTATCAAACATAGCTTTGACTTTTGAGACCATATTATTCATTCCAAGAACAACATCTTTAAACTCTTTAGTATATGGAATATTCTCTTGAATAATAAATTCATTTCTTATAACTGCCGCTGCTTGTTTTTGTACCTCTTTTAGCGGACGTAGAATTGTATGTAGAAGCAGATTTAAAATAATTAAACCGATAGTGGCAATAACAGCAAAAGAGATAAGAAGATTTTTAAAAATTGAATATAACTGTTGATATGAATAAGCTGTATCGCTCTGAACACTTAGTATCCCGACTTGACTCCAGCCTGCTGATACATTGGCAAGAGCAGTAGGTGCTTCTATGTTTACAAAGTTTAAAAACCATTTAGGAATATCTGTAATTTCACTCTCATTTTCTCTAGTATACAGAGTGATGTTATCAACATCAACAAGAGTAATATTAATATAATGCCCACTGTCAAAGTTTGCGTTTATCATAGTTGACATCATAGATATGTCACCATTGGCACTTCCCAGTGACAGGCTTAGTGAAGTTGCCGTATTTTTAGCATCCTCATAGAGTCCCTCTTGAACAGACTTGTTCGCACTTTGAAAGTTTAATGTTAAAACAGTTGCTAGTATTACGAGTAAAAATATGGATAGCATCAGAGCTATTTGCTTAAAGAGTGTCATATTTTTTTCCTTTGCATGTTGAGTTTTAGTTGATCCCATTTTTTATGAGATTTTTTTTCTTTACCTATCTGGTTAAGTAAATCACCATTAAAGTTATAGATTGGAGTTAAATCTTTTCTTTGTGATGCCGGGAATATCTTACGGTTGGTGTTGTCTAAAATAAGTGGTTCACTTTTGGGTGTTTCAAAGTATGTTAGAACCATATGTGCTGCTTTAAACTTGGTGGAGCGGGCATATGTAAAAAAGAGCTTTTTAGGTTCAACACCCAAATACTTAAGAGCGAAGTATTTGCTTATCGCATAATCTTCACAATCCCCTCTGTCTTTACCCAAAAACTCCCAAGGTGTTGCCCAGTAATCACTTTTATTATAAATCTTCTTATCTGAAGAGTATCTAACATCATTAAAAAAGTTATTAACCGCTTCAAGTTTTTCTAAATCACTCTTATCCTTTACAGAATCAAGAGTTTGTTGAAGATAGAAGAATCTTTTTTTTGCATATATTTTGTATTTTTCGCTAATTCTGTCTAATAGCGGTTTATCTACATAAGGTTCATTTGCCAAAGCGGTAGTTATAAAAAATAGTGATAATAGGACAAGCACTCTTTGTTTAAACATGAAATGATTATATCTAAAAATTTCTGAGATTATTGCTGTCTTTTATTAAATCCTGATGTCCCTTGTTTGTTTTGAAACTGAAAATCTTGAGTATATGGTTTTAAATAATTGGGAATTGCTCGACCTTTTAGTTTCATCATATCTTCAAGCATGCTCTTTGCAACTATATCTGGAGATAAGTTCTTAACTTCACGTAGATACATAAAGAGCAGTTCCCCTAATCTTTGAAGTGAGATTTTATATGTTGAATCAGTCTGAGTATATATCCATGAACTAAAATCGTAAAAATTCTTATATACACTGCCATCTTGCCAAATGAGTTTTACGCTTTGCTTGAAGTTTGAGCTATTATAAGTCAAATCCCAAAACCTTGAGAATCTTTTCATAATTTGAATATCATTAAAACTTAGTTCACGATTTTTTAAAATATCATATGGAGGAATATCGCTATATATCATGCCAAATTCAATATCGTGGCGATTTATGTAAGTACCTGAGAGTTTTTTTAGTATACCAATCTGTATTTCACAACTGCTTAGAGAGACCAATTCATCAAGGTTGTCTCCAAAACTCTTTAGTGTCTCTCCCGGAAGACCGACAATCAGATCAAGATGTATATGAGCTTCGGTTTCATTTTCCAAAAACTTTATATTCTCTTTGATTTTATCTAGTTTGAGTTGCCTTGAGATATTGTTTGCTATCTCGGGGTTTAATGTTTGTATCCCTATCTCTAATTGCAGGGCACCATCAGCAAATGAAGCAATCTTTGACTTTATAGAGTCCGGAAAATGGTCAGGTATAACTTCAAAGTGAGCAAAGTATGGAGCCTCTTTTTTTAAAAAGAAGTCTAAAAGTCTATTTGCAGTTTTTATGTTTAAATTGAAAGTTCTGTCTATAAACTTGAAGTTACGTGCACCTCTCTGCCAGAGTATCTCAAACTCCTCTAAAAGCTTATCAAGATCAAATGCTCTGACTTTTTCATCCATAGAAGAGAGGCAAAATTCACACTCAAAAGGACACCCTCTGGAGGCTTCTACATAAAGATATCTGTTTTTTATATCATCATCTGTATAGTATTTATATGGGAGTTCTAAGTTTTTAAGTGAGGGCAGGCTCATTCTAATAATTCTGTTTTGAGGTTTATTTTCTTCTAAAATATTACGACATAGTTCATAAAAAGCCAAATCTCCTTCACCCTGTATGATAAAGTCTGCATTATCAAGATTTACACGAAAAGGCTCATGGGAAACTTCCGGACCTCCTAAAATTATTTTTGTATCGGGAGAAATTTTTTTTATGACATGTATAAGCTCGCTAACTTGTGATACATTCCAGATATATACACCTATGCCTATGATGCTTGGAGAATCAATAAGTAGTTTTTCTGCGATAGTTTGAATAGCATCATTTATGCTGAACTCCAATATTTGAGCAGTTTTTTGAAGTTCTTTTAAATTGGCATACAGATATCTTAGAGCAATAGAGGTATGAGTAAATCTTGAGTTTAGAGTTGTTAGGATGATTTTTTGCATATTTGACCTCTTTAATCGAGGTAGAAGTTTAGCATAATTATCCAAGCCAAAAAGGGAGAAAGGCTGGATAATTAAATAATTTATAGGAAATATAAATCTCTAGTTATGAAAAGGGGGTATATTCATAATTGAGATAAATAATTATATTAATTATAAGTTAATAGTAAGTAAATATATCAGTTGTTATTTTATATTTTTGTATTTTTGTCTCATATTATTCAATATATTTTTGTTATAATCACACATGTCAATACTACTAGCTGTCTTTTATTTTTTTTATTTTTCAATTATCGGAGTTTATATCATATTTATGCCGAAAGTTTTGGCTATGAGTGGTTACTCTGCCAGTGAAATAGGTATTATTTTCGCTGCTGCTCCATTGGTGCGTTTTTTAGTTCCGCTAGCCTTTATAAAAGGGTTGAAAATAGATATATTGACCTTTAATATCTCACTCCTTATCATGTGTTTAAG
>DAOVJL010000213.1 GCA_030673275.1 Sulfurimonas sp. | reverse complement strand
TCTATGGTTATTTTTGGTATGTTTGAAATGACAAGAAAACTTAATGCTAAAACAATTAAGATAATTTTTTTTGGATGTATGGCAATTTTTTCGCCCATAACTTCCAATAAATCTTCTGTTTTGGTTCGCCAGTTCATATCTATCCTTGATTATATTAAGGGCATCTCTAAAAACCTTTGCATCCTCAGAGTAAAAAAGAGAGGTAAGATTGTGCAGAACTTTTTTTGAATAATAGCCATAGCTACAATGATGAAAAAATCTGTGCAAGATTACTCCTCTTTTTAGCTCCCTATGGGCATTATAGCAGATACACTACTACTGTGTTTAAACCACTTGAAGCTACTAGTAGCTTCTGCGTAATTTAGCCTTGTATTAGCACATCCGCTATAATGCTGAGTAAGCAAAGGTTTCTAGAGGTGCCCTTGAATCAAATATATCATATCCTAAAAACTATAAGTAATATCTGCAAAAACCCTATCATTATCTTCAGTAGCTTCCATAAACACTTTATCTCCGCCTATATAATCGACTATACCAAAATTTACATTCAAAGCATCCATAATCTCATAATCTACCCAAACTCTGGCAAATCCGCCATTTTCCCACTTTGAACCAAACATGCTTAGTAGAGCAGTAGTATTTATGGTATCATTTGAAAAAGAGCGAGTTAGCCTTATAGCAGTTTGCATCTCATCTTTATCTATAAAATCAGGTTGATTTTTCATTTGTGCTTCATAGTCAAATATATGCTTGTTTGCCACTTCAAGAGACACAACCGTGTCTTTTATACCCATATAATCAAAACCAATCAAAGCATCAAGACGATTCTTTTCATTTGTTGTTGAGTTATATGCAATCCCGCTTAAATATGCAACCTCACTCTTTAGTAACCAACTTCCACTTGCTATATTTATAGCAGACCCTATCATATCTATCTTATTAACTGTACGTACTCCATTTATATAATCAAAATGCCATTTTTGATCAAGTACATGTGAAGCGTAAAAAGACAAGTCCCATCCAGAAAAAACTCCATTTGCTGCAAAAGCATATTGCATATTGTCCCATGAACTACTTGGCGTTTTCAAATCTGAAAATGGGTCTGGCGCACCTGCAAAAACTAAATCAACTGGAAAAAATTCACTTCTTGGGGGTGCTTCGAGCATAATCCTACTCTCTGCTATGGCCATAAAAGAGAAGTTCCAGTCTCCAAGATAATAATCAACCTTGGCCATACCGACACTAAGTCTTAAATCCTCAATGTCAGTCATACCCGGCAGACGGTTATCTAGCGGGTTTATAACATCTGTAACTCTAATTGAGTCTGATTTTCCCCAAACAACAATTTGACGACCAACTTTGAGGTCAATATCAGAAGTTATTTTTCCTTGAATATATGTATCTGAGAGTTGAAAATCAGTTCTGTACTCATCTTCTACGCTATCTCTGTAATCATTATGAGAGTACATGTCATAAATGGCGTCGTATAACATATTGCCACTAATTCTCATTTTCCAGTTGTCTGATAGCTTAGAATCCAGTTGCAGATAAAGCGAAGTTTGAGCTTGATTAACTCCGGAGTATTCAATACCGTCAACTTTGTGTTGTTTATATCCGGCAGAAGTTTTAAAAGCCAAATCTCCACTGAGTTTTGTACCACTTTGCTCTTTTTGTATTGACAATACTTCTTCAGTGATTATCTCTTCGCCAAAACCACCTAAATCGTCCTCTACAGCTTCATTTGCAAGTATATTCACAGATAAAAATAAAGGTATGATATTAACTAATATAAATGGTTTTTTAAGCATATATTATGGTCCGGCTTCGAGGGTACGTGTAGTAAAAAACGACTCTTTTAAATCTTGATTATATTTGATGTTTGAGAACTCCAAAACAGTTTTATGCAGAGTTTTCTTACCTTTTTTTGTCACCATCTGTATCTTTGTTGTTGTCCAAATACCATCAATTTTTTCAAGTTCCGTAACCATCATGTACTTTAGTTTTTTACCGATTTTAATATAATTTAGAGCTTGGACTACTACAAAGTTGTCTTGTCTTATAAATGCAATAGACTTTGTATACCCTGTCTCATCTATAATTTTATCAGTTTTTGGAGTTACTAACATCTGCCAAGTTTTATGACCCTTGATAGTAGGCTCTTTCATGATTTTATATGTATAATCTTCTACATTTTTCGAAGTCATGTCTGAGTATGTAAAATCACTTCCCATAAAAGATGAACTTTTATCACTTGAAGCGATTCTTTTTACCTTTCTAAGCTCTGGCAGATAGAGCCACTGGTCATCATCTTTAGAGCTGTCTTCATAATCATAAGTTAAAAAACCTGTATTTTGCACATCTGCAGGAGTTAGAAAAAACATAAGTTTTAGCGTGTCTTCACCCTTATCTTTGGCATATGTTTTGAGTGTACGAACTCTTTTGTGACCATTTTTATCTATAAGAATCATCTTCATTTGTGATGTTAAGTTATCACCCTCATCTCTATCATGCACTTTCTGTGCTATCTCTTGTGCTGTAATAGCAAAAAGAGGAGTTAATGAGAGTGTTGCAATTAAAAGTGTTTTAAAAATCATTTTTCATCCTTATGTATTAGTTTTAGTAGTGCCGGAGCCAGTAAAATATCTGATATAAGTGCGATAATTATAGCTCCTCCTGTTAATATACCAAAGTTTACCAAGTTACTCATAGAAGCGAACATGTAGATATAAAAACCAAGAGCTAAAACTATAGTCGTCGCTATCATCGCTCTGCCTGTTCCTAACATTGTCTGCTCAACAGCTTTTTTAATACCCACACCTTGATTATGGTATCTTGAAAAGTTATGAAAGAAGTGAACCGTATCATCAACAGACAAGCCGATAATAATAGCCCCTATAAGCATGGTAAATATATCCAGCGGCATGCCCGTTACATTCATAAAGGCTAAAGTCATAACAACAGGTAAAACATTTGGCATCATACTTATCATACCAATTTTTACGCTTCCAAGCAGTACAATCATTATAAAAGTAATAAGAATAAATGCGGTTGCATAACTTGAAGTCATTGAGCTCATAGCTGCGATAAG
>DAOVJL010000004.1 GCA_030673275.1 Sulfurimonas sp. | reverse complement strand
TTTCTAAAAAAGGTAGTTACATTTATAGAGAATGCACGAACTAATCTAGCAAATAAGTTTTCATCATCCATAACTGCTCTCTCAAACTCTTTAAAATCATCTATAAAATTTTGACCCATTGTAAGTTCTATTCGTCTTATTAAAGAGCTTCTCTCATAATCTCTATAGTCATAACCATAAATTAAAAAAATATTTTCTAAAAAAGAATCTATTTCATCTTTTATATCAACTGTTGTTGATAAAGAAAGATTTAAGTACTTTATTATTTGGTCTAAGTTTAATATTTTTGAAAAATTCTTTGTTTCTATAGCATTGAGAGGCATCTCTTTTGCCTCACACTCTTTAGGGTTTTGTATAATTATTTCACAGTTACTCTCTTTTAGCTCTTTTAAAGAGTAGCTTCCATCACTTCCATATCCACATAACAATATGGCAAGAAGAGACTCATTATACTCATAAACCAAAGATTTAAATGTAATATCTATAGAAGGTCTTGCATAGTTTAGTTTACTCTCACTCTCTAAATATATAAATCCATCTACTACAATTAAGTGATTATTTGGCTGTGCTATATATATAGAATTTTTTTCAACTTTCATATTATGTGTTGCTTTATGAACTTTATAGGCTGTTACATGTTGCAATATATCACTAAGATAACTTTTTTCATCAGCAAGAACATGAACAACAATAAAAATTGAGATATCTGTATAAGGCAAAGATTCTATAATAGGTATAATTTTTTCTATACTTCCGGCACTACCACCAATAGCAATGGCTTTTATAGGAACATGAACTCTATTTGAAAAATCATCACCTATACAATCTAAATACTTATTGTTCAAACCTAATTTTGACAGATAAGCCCATAAGCTTCTATGAGTTGTAGTTATTTTAAGTCTATCCTTTACTTTATGTAAACTCTTTAAAAGTGATGCAGGAATTGATTTAAAGTCTATAAATGTTATCTCATATGTAAATTCATAATCATCAGAGCACAACTCTTCATTTAACTGCTCTATGGCTTCATAATTACAAATACTATCTTCTAGAAGTATTTTTTTTATTTTTTTACTATGAGATATATAAATCATTATTTTTTAATCCAAGCTTCAATAATAGTAGTAAGAAAACTCATCTGTAAAGGTTTAGTAACATAATCATCACAACCTGCTTCAAGTGCTTTTTCTTTATCATCACTCATCGCTTTTGCTGTCACTGCTATAACAGGTATCTCTTTTGTACTACTCTCTTTTTTAATTATTCTTGTAGCTTCATATCCATCCATTATTGGCATCATAATATCCATCAAAATTATATCTGTATCAAGATTATCTTTTAAGATTTCTATAGCCTCTTTTCCATTATGTGCAGTAATTACATCTGCTCCTTTAGAGATTAAAGCCTCTAGTAATACATATATATTTCTAATATCATCGTCAACTATGAGTATTTTTTTGCCTTTTAAATTCAAGTCTACTTTAGAATTTTTTTCTTTGTCTTTACTCGCTCTACTCATAAAAACATCAATCTCATCAGATATAGTCTTAATCTCATTAATTACATTTGTAATTTCATCATCTGTTATAGGTTTTCTGATGAAGCCGTTTGCACCATGCTCTTTTGTTAATTCCGCTCTTTTATTTCCAGAAATTACATAAACGGGTACTTCTCGTAACTTTATATCTGTTTTTAATTCTTTTAAGAGATCTATGCCATCCATATCCGGTAGACCTAAATCAAGTAAAATACCTTTTACATTGAATTCTCTAGCAAGAGCAAGCCCATTTTGACCACTTGGTGCTATCAAGGCATACTCATCTTTAATATTTACCTTGTCTCTTAAGATATTTGCAAAAACTTCATCATCTTCTATAATTAAAAAAGGTTTGTCATCAATTTTTATAACATCTCTGTCATCTTCTATTTTCTTTGTTGAAGCTATCTCTATTTTCTCCTGCTTCGTTATATCTTGAGAAGTCTCATCAATATTAGGGATAATAAGACTAAATATACTGCCTTTGCCCTCTTTTGATTCTAATGACATCTCTCCATGCATCATTTTTATAAGCTCTAAACTGATTGACAGACCTAAACCTGTTCCGCCATACTCTCTGGATGTCGTGCCATCTGCTTGTTTAAATGCTTCAAAAATAGACTTCATTTTATCATCAGCTATACCTATCCCTGTATCTATTATTAATATTTTTACTCCATTATCACTATTATTATCTATCTGCATAGTAACAGAGCCCTCTTTTGTAAACTTAATAGCATTAGATATTAAGTTTCTTAAAACTTGGGAGAGTCTGTCTTTATCATTTAAGATTTCACCTCTGTAATTATCTACAGTTTTAAACTCCAATGATTTTTGTTTTACCATATCTTCAAACTGCATATGAATATTTTCACACAAAGCTGTGGAATCAAATTTATCCACAATTAAGTCCATCTCCCCGGCTTCAATTTTTGAAAGATCCAGTACACTGCCTATAAGTTTCAATAAATCGTTTCCGCTGCTATTTATAACTTTAGCTTTTTTTATTTCATCTTTATCCATATGATTTTTTTGATTCTCTTGCAACATATCTGAGAGCAAAATTATAGAGTTTAGAGGTGTTCTAAGTTCATGAGACATATTTGCTAAAAATTCTGATTTATATTTATTTGATATGGTTAAATCCCTAGCTTTTTTGTCTAACATATTTTGAGACTTTATAAGTGTATTATTCTGTTCCTCAAGTTGTTGTTGCTGCTCTTCCATTTGAGCATTTGTTTCTTCAAGTTGTTGTTGTTGCTCTTCCATGTGGGCATTTGACTCCTCAAGTTTTTGCTGCTGTTGCTGCAATTGAGTATTTGACGAGTTAACATCTTCAAGTAAAGCTCTAATTTTTTGATTATTCAAAGAAGTCATTAATGCTGTAGATATTACTACATTTGATGACTCAAAAAATTCTTTTGTAGTATCATCGAAAAGCTCACTTGAACCAATCTCAATTACACCATAAAGAATACCTTTATGTATGAGAGGAAATGTATATATATTTAACAGCTGCTCACTTGACATTCCGGTATAAAGCTTAAGCTGATTATGTTCTGAGCCATTAAGCAATATCGGTACTCTTTCAAGAGCAACTTGTCCTATTGTGCCTTCTCCAAATTTAAAACTGTTTTGAGACTCCTCTTGAACATAAGCATAACTGCCCTGCATCATCAGTAGTTCCTTCTCTTCATCAAAAATATACAATACACCTACCCCCGCATTGATGTAACTGCATATGTGAGTAATAGACAGAGCAGATACCTCATTTACATCTAAATCTCCTGAAAGTTTTTCATGAAGCAGTGCAATCCCGTCTTTTACCCATGTATGCTTTTCATTATCCTCAATAACTTTTTTCAACTCTTCATTTAGTTCTTTATCATGCTTGGACAATTCTCTTTCTCTTAGAATTATAGATTTTGTATTTCCTATATTTTTATTTACAATTTTTGCCATTTGCCCGATTTCATCATTTGATTTATCATATAAATTTGCTACTTCATCTTTTTCTTTATTTAAATATTTAAAGAAACCAAGAAGTCCCTCTTGAAAGTTCTTAAGAGGAAGTATTATGTTTCTATTGACCACTATTATTACAATAGAAGAGATAAAAAACAATAAAATCAAAGATATCATCAACATCTTGTTTCTTATCATATTTAGAGGAATCATAACCTCCTCTTCATTTATCTCAGATATTATCGCCCATAACAGGTCTTCTCCTATTTTTACAGGAGCATAAGCTGATAAAACAGAGACACCTCTATAGTCCTTAATTACTTTAATATTTGACTCTCCAGATAAAGCACTTCTACTAGCTATAGTATCTACGCCTCCTGTTGATTGATTAAAAAATGAAGCTTTTACAGAGCGATGCTGTTTATCTAAAAAACTATCACTTCTCATAAGCTTATCTTGCCCTACTAAATAATCCTCTTGAGAGAAATCATAACCCTCTCTAAAATTCATAATATGATTTATCTCATGAGTTGATATATGAAAAACCATAACAGACTTAAATACACCATCTATATATACAGGTGCTCCTAGAAACATAGCAAAGACATTCTTATTTGGGCCATAAGGTTTTATATCAACAAATACCGGTCTCTTTAATTTCACAACCTTTTTCCAAAGTTCAGCCAAACTACTATTTTTTCTTATAGTTGTTGATATACTTTGACCATAGTCAATATCTTTTATTTTAGAGTAAATAATGTGACCTTCATCATTATCTAAAATCAATAAATTATAATAATCATACTCTTCTATATAATTTTGAAAATATTTATCATATTTTACAGTTTTAGCTTTTAGCTTAGAATATGACATATGATATGAATTTTTAGTTTCATCATCCATAGACTCATGTACTTCAAGTAAATTTTTTGTTAAGTTCTTTGCTTCCAATCCTTCTACCAAAACTCTCATATCAACAATTCTTTCATCAAAAAAACTTTTTAATTGTTGCGCTTTGCTGTCTCTTTGTGATACTAAAGTATCATAATTTTTTTTCATCAAGATATCTTCCGCTTGTTTAACTGAAACAGTTCCTATAACCCCTATAGTCAAAAGCAAACTTAAAATTGTAATTAATATTATTTTTAATTTAATTGTCATCTACTTCTTCCTTTTTCTCAATAGTTTGTAAAGGTTCTGAAAAATAGAAACCCTGATACTCATCTACATCTATCTCTTTGAGCAGATTAAAAATTTGCTCATTGTGAACATGCTCAGCAATTACTTTAACACCTAAGTCATGTGAAAATTGCACAATGGCTTTAACTAAGATATATGAGTTGTTATCTGTCTCTATATTTTTAGTTAAATCACCATTGATCTTAAGATAATCCGGTTCAATCTCTAAAATATGTTTAAAATCAGAAAAACCGCTTCCAAAATTATCTATTGCTATTTTAATACCGTATGCTCTAAAGCGTTTTACAAACTTTTTGACATCATCATAATTCTCTTTACATTCACTCTCGACAATCTCAAAAACAGCTCTGCTGCCCAAATCTTTAGAGTTCCTAAAAAAAGCTTCTATTTCATTTAAAAATGTAGAATTTTTCATATCACTGTATCTGAAGTTAAAGCTAAAAATATTCTCTGATGTATCTAAAAGATGAAGAGCTTCAAAAACTACTGTAGATGAGAGTTCATTGTAATGTTTAGTTTTAACTGCGAACTCTAAAAAATCGCATGGAATAATAATCTCACCGCTAAAATCTTCAATAAGCATCAGCATCTCATACTTTACAATTTTACCTAGCTTATCTACGATGGGTTGATAAACAGGAAAAACTCGATTATTATCTATCGCTGATTTTATTGCTTGCTTCAAAGCAAGAGCATCTTTTTCATCTTTTCTTTTATCGATTGCTTTGGAATACATTGCATATGTTTTATTATTTTTTTTGGCAAAATCTAAAGCGATCTTTGCGCTCTCAAAAGCATTGTGCTGTGATGTTGAAAATCCTATTGTTACATCTATATATATAGAGTCATTTTCCACTTCTACTTTAAAATGTTTAAGTTTTTTGAGAAAAATTTCTATGTCCTTCTCATATTTTTGAGGGTTTATATGCTTCACTCTATCCAAAACAATAAACTCATCACTCGATAAACGATATACCTGACAAGTACTATCCTTCGTAAAATTAAGTAGAAAATTAGCAAACTCTTTTAAAACAAGTGAACCTACTTCTGTTGTAAAAATTTCATTGATTATTTTAAATCTATCAATATCAACAATAAAAACAATAGGAATATCTATATTTTTTATATCTTGAAAAAATGAATAACGATTTAGCAGACCTGTTAAAGAGTCACAATGAAGTTTTGTCTGTAACTCTTTTGTACGTTTTTGAACCTCTTTTTCAAGATACTCTTGATACTTTTGGCTCTCTCTTTGAAGAGTGATTTTTTCAAGCAACTTTCTAATGACTAAAACAAATTGAGACAGCTCAAGTGGCTTTAGTATATAGCCGTCTACTCCAAGTTTGATAGTTTCTATAAAATATTTCACTTCATTATGTGCAGAAAAGATTAAAACAGGTATCTTCTCATCTACTTTTCGTATCTCTTTAAGCATATCTATGCCGTTTAGTCTTGGCATATTTATATCGCTAATAATTAAATCAAATTTGTTTTTATTAAATAGCTCTAACGCCTCTTGTCCATCTACAGCTATACTTATATCGTTAAAAAAGTTTTCTAACATCTCCAATGTAGAGGTTCTTGCTTTCTCATCATCTTCTACATAAAGAAGTTTTAGTGTTTTACTGATTTTAATAACATCTTTCATTACAACTATCCTATAAGGATTTCATTGTTTAAATATTAACATTATAGAGTGTCAACAAAGTGTCAAAAATAGAAATTTATAAATATTTATTAAGGTTATAGCCCAATTTAGGATTATTTTTTATCAAATCTTTAGGTATTTTTTTTCTCAATCGTTTCAATAAACTTTTAATTACATTGGTAGAAAATTCTTTTTCAGGATCACTATAATAGATATGATTGAAAATTTCTAGGTCTGTAAATTTTTTATTGGAGTTATTTATAAAAAGATTCATAAGATTTACTTCATTTAATGTTAAGCTGACTTCCATATTATCATTAAGTAAAATTTTAAACTTATTATCCCATTTAAAGTATTCACCAATGTCAATGTATCGATTCTCTTCTCTTTGGGCATGTATACTTGTACACACTTCATACAGAGTATCAAAAATCTGTACAGAAGAGATAGGTTTTTGAATAAAGCTTGATACACCCATTCTTATAAGTTCAATAAAATAATCAGCCTCACTGTATGCAGAAACTATAATTATTTTTTGATTTTTATTAATTTTCAATATCTCTTTAGATAAAGCAATCCCATCCATATTTGGCATCTGAATATCAGATATAACTATATCATGGTAAGATTCAGTTTGATTTTTGTGCTCTTTATATAACGATAACCCAGCTAAACCATCTTCAGCAACAATTACCTCTTTGAATAGATCCTTGAAAATTATAGAAGTTGATTCTCGCAATCCCTCATCATCTTCAACATAAAGAACAGAAAGGTCTTGTGCCATATCTTTTAATGTTTTAATACTTTTAGTGATCACAAGCCTCCTGAATAAAAATATTTATCTAAATAATACCAAATTGTTCGTAATATAACAATAAAATCTCTCTTTCTTGATGCAACTAGTTTAAATGGTATTCTATACTATAGTTTAAATCTTCATCTAAATCTGAAATATTTTCCAGTAACCACTCTAAATAACTTCTATCACACATACTTATCTCTTCGATATAACGACCACTATACTTGCCAAATTCAAACTTCTGAATTAAAACATTTTTAAAACTTAATTCAACTAATTCATCATGTGATTTTATTTCTAAAAGATATTTATATAAAAGCTTTACATGCAAAGCATCACTAAGTGCATTATGTGCACATATTTCACTATTTATTCCAGATAAAGAGGCCTCTTTTACCTCATCTTTATATAGCTTTAATTCGTATCTTAAAAATCCCAAAGAGAACTGTTCACACTCAGGTATAAGATGTTTTGTAACCCTTAATGTATCAATAACTTTTCCATGCCACTCAAATCCACATGTTAAAAGCATTTTTAAATTAAATTTTACATTATGAGCAATAATTGTAGAATCATTTCTGTTATATTTTTGTAAAAATTTATATGCTTCACTGTCTCGTAGTTTTGGTTTTTCTTTTATCATCTCGTTAGTGATATGGTTTATACTTGAAGCTTTTGAGGATATTTTTTTACCCTCATTTACTAAGTCATATTTTGAGGTGATCTCTTCGCCATCAACTCCAATAACTCCAATAGAACAAATTCTATCTACACTTTCTAAGCCTGTTGTTTCAACATCCAAGAATATCAGCACTTAACGACCTTTACCTTTTTACATCTTGATCCCAAAAGTATAAAAGAGAAGTAACCGGCTAAAATAATAAAAGTAAAAAGCCAGTAAATATTAAACCATTCAAAAACACCATCAAATGATGTAAAAAGATATGTATAGACTAATGATAAAATCATAAAAGAGCCAACCAGCCATATATTCAACATAAACCATCTTCGCCAAACTTTAACTAAATCCCCATAGCCGATAGTTTGGATAAATTCATCATCACTATCCTTATCTGAAACAGATGAACATGTTAAAAGCTTGAACTCATAACCATTAATACAAGAGTTAAATATATACTTCAGACTTCTAAATAGCGCTAAGAGCAGAGTGAAACTCCAAGCAATGGGAAACCAAAATTTAAAGATGTTAAAAAGTGCCTCTGAGATTTCACTGTTGAGATTTGGCATACCCTGAGAGATATAAAGGTATATGGTAATAATCGATGCGATAAAAAATGCCCATACTACACTGCATATTGTTAATCTTACTGCCCATCTAAGCCAGATTATAAAATAAAATCTACCCATTATCTTTGAATGGTTCTAACATACTATGATAGTGTTCAAGCGTCATAAAACTCTTCTCAAATCTAAAGCGAATTATAAACTCTACAATTTTATTTTTTAAATTTATATCTACATTTTCAACTTTTCCAAAGTATCCAAGAGATATATTTTTACTCTTAACAACTGCATCTTTATCATAACCTATAGCTAAAATTTGCAGATATTTTCCCTCTTTAATTTCACCTAAATTTTCACTAAGAAGTGATGCACCAGACAAATTTATTGCTTTAAAATTAAATAGTTCACTAAACTCTTCAACTTTTTTATCTATGCCTATCTCTTTATATAAATTTTCTAATAGTTCTATGTTATCTTTTCTAGCACGTTCATAACTAGATATTTTATTTGTTAAATTTTTTAATCTATCTAGGGCTGAGCTCATAATTATTCCTCTATATTACTTAGCAAAATTATATCTAAAAAGCATTATTTTATATAATCCAGTGTACAATGTTATAAAAATTTAGTTCGAACAAAAAATAATATTAATAAAAGTTAACATGAAATTAAATATACATTCTATAACATTTAAATCTCAGCTCTTACTTATAATTTCCATTTTAATGTTTTTATCCTATACAATTTTTGCTACTACCTATGAAAACATAATTTTACTGTTTATGTTATCTATAATAATCTTGTCATATTATTTATATAAATCATTAAGACCATTAAATGAAGAGATATCTCAAAAAGAATCCCATCTAAAAGATGCTCAAAGAATTGCTAAAATAGGGAGCTGGGAATATAATCTTGTGACAAAGACTCTGTCTTTAAGTGACGAGATTTATCGTATTTTAGGTGTTAAATTAAGTACAGATATAGGGTGGGAAGATTTTTTAAACTATGTAGATGACAACGATTACAATAAAGTTATAACAATTTTAGATAATGCTATTAAAAATGGCTCTCAATTTGATTTAAGATATGCAATAAAATTAAATAAAAATAAAAAAATCCATATTCAGACAACAGGAAAAGTTCGCAAAAAACAAGACGGCTCAGCAAAAATAACAGCTGTTAGCATGGATATAAGCAACGAGATAAAAAATAAACAAAAAATAGAAGAGCTCGCCTATTATGATTCACTGACCGGACTTGCTAATAGGGCTCTGTTAAAAGACAGAATGTCTAAATCTATTCAATTTGCAAAAAGAGATAGCAGTAAATTGGCCGCCATATTTTTAGACCTAGATCACTTTAAACTGATTAATGATACTCTAGGACATGATACAGGAGATGATCTTTTAGTATACATCTCAAAATTATTGAGGGAACAAGTACGAGAAGCTGACACTATATCTCGTTTTGGTGGAGATGAATTTGTAATCTTATTGCAAAACATTCATAATATAAATGATGCAGAACTGGTTGCTAAAAAAATCCAAAAAGCACTGCAAGAAAAACATCAAATAGGTTCACATCAACTCTATGTTACAAGCAGTATTGGTGTCTCAATATTTCCTGAGCATGCTGATAATGCAGATGATTTAATTACTAATGCAGATACTGCTATGTATGAAGCTAAAAAAAGTGGAAGAAATGGCTACAAAATATACTCACTTAATATGGGCAAATGTGCAAATAAACAACTTAATTTAGAGCAGAGCTTAGTTGAAGCAATCAAAGATAAAGAGCAAATAGAGATTTACTATCAGGCCAAAATAGATTCAGCTACTAACTCTGTTTCTGGAGCTGAAGCTCTTGTAAGATGGAACCACCCTACTCTAGGTCTTGTTTTTCCGGATAACTTTATATATATAGCTGAGAGTACCGGTTTAATGGTAGAGTTAGGTTATGTAATAATAGAAAAAACAATTTCTCAAATAGCAAAGTTTAATGAATTAGGCTTTATAGGTTTAAAAGTTGCTATAAATCTATCATGTAGACAATTTCAAGATGCAAACTTAGTTTCATTTATATTGTCAACTATTGACAAATATGGCGTACTTCCATCTCAAATAGAATTTGAAATAACAGAAACAGTATCAATGTCAAATACAGATGAAACTCTTAGAATACTGACAGAATTAAATAATATTGGAGTATCCATAGCCATAGATGACTTTGGGACAGGGTACTCATCTCTAATGTATCTCAAAAAATTTCCTATAAACACTTTGAAAATCGATAGATCATTTGTAATGGATATGGAATCTGACAATAATGACAGAGAAATCGCCAAAACTATTATACTTATGGCTAATTCACTAAACTTGTCAACAGTTGCTGAAGGAGTAGAATCTCAAGAGCAAGCAAACCTACTAAAAGAGATGGGCTGTAATCATCTTCAGGGCTATCTATTTTCAAAACCTATCCCAAAAAATGAATTTGTTCAATTTTTACAAGATTATACTCCAAATAGTTAATATATGAGATATAATTTCATACTTAAATTAAGATACTAAAGAGAAAAATGGACTACTTACAGATTAAAAGAGTTAACTCTCTTAATGGAAATATTAAAATATCTGGTGCAAAAAATGCCTCTCTTCCGCTAATTGCTATGACAATACTCGCAACAAACAGTGTTAGTATAAAAAATTTACCACATGTAGCAGATATAAATACTCTTTTAAAATTACTATCAAATCTCGGTGCAAAATGTAATAGAGGCAGCGATACTACAACAGTTGATACGACTTCACTAACTCAAACAAAAGCAACTTATGATATTGTAAAAACTATGCGCGCTTCAATACTAGTTCTTGGTCCAATATTAGCTAGATTTGGACACTGCGAAGTTTCACTTCCGGGTGGTTGTGCAATTGGTCAAAGACCAATTGATCTGCACTTAAAAGCACTGGAGCAAATGGGAGCAAAGATAGATATAAAAGCTGGTTATATTGAAGCCACAGCTCCTAATGGTCTAAAAGGCTGTGATATTATATTTGACAAAATCACTGTAACTGGAACAGCAAACATAGTTATGGCAGCAGCCTTAGCTAATGGGAACACAATAATTACAAATGCTGCAAGGGAACCGGAAGTTGTTCAACTATGCGAAATCTTAAATGCCAGTGGTGTTAAGATTGATGGCATTGGAACTGCTGTTTTAACAATACATGGAACTTCTGGCAAACTCATAAATATAGATGAGTTCTCAGTTATTCCTGACCGAATAGAAGCTGGAACTTATCTTTGTGCTGGTGCAATTACAAGAGCAGAACTGACTCTTACAAATGTAAATGCCTCACACCTTGGCGCAGTTCTGTCAAAACTTGAAGAGATGGGAAGTACGTTTACAATAACAGATGATACTATAACTATTCATCCTTCAGACCTTATAAAACCTGTAAAAATAGTAACACAGGAATACCCGGCATTTCCAACAGATATGCAAGCTCAATTTTTGGCACTGGCAACTCAGGCAAATGGTACTTCTATAATTGAAGAAAAACTGTTTGAAAATAGATTTATGCATGTTAGTGAACTTCAAAGGATGGGTGCTGACATATCTCTAAATGGACATGTAGCAACTGTAAATGGTGGGACTAAACTTAGTGGAACTGATGTCATGGCAACAGACTTAAGAGCATCTAGTGCTTTAGTTTTAGCTGGACTTGTAGCAGATGGTACAACAGATGTACACCGTATTTATCACCTTGATCGCGGGTATGATTCACTTGAAGTAAAACTACAAAATGTTGGTGCTGACATCCAAAGACTTAAAGAATAATTTTACTCTGTAGGAGTAAAGTAAATAGTAAGATATGAGGCGATTTTTTGAAGATGTACGAGTGGTACCTCGAAAAAATTCAACGAAATAGATTGCTGTTTACTTTACTCTTCGAATATTATCATCTCGTAGATAGATTTTTTTGTGACAAGAGCCTTATCAGGTGATACAGAGTGAGAGTTTTTAGCTTTTTGCACTTCATGTCTAAGCTCTGCTATCTCTGTTTCCATCTCATCAACATTTATCTTAAGTCTAAGAATAATATCTACTCCGGCTAAATTTACACCAAGCTCACGAGTCAATCTTAAAATCAGTTTGATTCTATCTATATCTCTTTGAGAATATAACCTAATTCTTCCATTTGACCTAGACGGAGTTACAAGGTTTTCTCTCTCATACTGCCTAAGAGTTTGTGGGTGTATCTCTAAAATTTTAGCAACGATACTAATTAAATATACTGGCTCATCATATTGGTGTATCATATTTAAGTCCTTACTCTTGAGGTAATTTTTCTTTCATATTTTTAACTAAATCTTCGTCTAAATCATCAATATTTGGAAGAACTATATTTGCTTCAAGATATAGATTTCCACGAACTTTTGTTTTTCTGTTCATCGCACCCATCTCTTTAACGCGAAATCTCTGCCCATTTTTAGTGTTTTGCGGAACTTTTAGTTTTATCTCTTTTTCTAAGGTCTGTATTGCTATTTTTTCACCAAAGAGTGCTGCATAAAGCGGCACATCAAAAGTTTTAACTAAATCATCACCTTCTCTGATATACTCAGGGTTAGATGCAACTTGTATTTTTAAGAATAAATCTCCAGCTCGCCCACCTTGAGCATGACCTTTTCCTTTAACACGCATCTTCTCGCCACTCTTAACTCCAGCAGGAATTTTTATGTCAAATCTCTCGCCATTGACTGATACTGAGTGTGAACCACCAAGAATTGATACGCTAAATGGTATTGTCACACTAGTTTCAATATCAAGATTTGGTTGTTGCTGTTGCTGTGAAAAACCGCCGCCGCCGCCGAAGCCACCGCCAAATCCGCCAAAGCCACCGCCTCCCCCACCAGAGAACATACTTCTTAAAATCTCATCCAAGTCAGCACTTCCACCGCCACCATGTGAACGAGAGAAATCGTGGAAGTTTTGTCCACCAAACATACTGTCCCCGTGCATATCATACTGCTGCTTTTTCTGCTTATCACTTAAAATCTCATATGCTGAATTTATTTCTTTAAATTTATCTTCTGCTCCAGAGTCTTTATTTACATCAGGATGATACTTTCTTGCTAATCTTCTATATGCTTTTTTAATCTCACTCGCACTCGCACCTTCCGCGACCTCAAGCGTTTCGTATAATGATTTTGCCAATTTTTTTCCTAAAATTTATATTATTATTTATTAAGTGTGATTATATCATAAGGGTTGAGTGTATGTCAATCAAGGTGTTGTTGCTTCGAAATATACTTATTCTTTTCTGGCTCATTCTCAAAACTACATCCATGTAGTTTTTCCGAGGCTAAAATTCGAATAATCATCGTGATTATTCTTTTAATTTTAGAACCGCCATAAAATAACAATTATCCTTCTATTGGTGGTGTGGAGGAAAATTAAAATTGTACAAATCAGTGAAAAAATAAAAAGAGTGATGTAATTTCAAGGGCTGAAAGAGGAAGCGTACTATGAATGTACGTGACGAAAGAAGCAACACAGAAAGTGCATTGCTATTTTAATTTTTAGTGTAAAAAGTGGCGAACTTCTGAGAAATAAAGACTCATTCCAAACTCATTTGCAGCATCTATAATCTCATCATCACGGATAGAACCACCGGGCTCAATAACGCTTTTAACGCCAGCCGCTGCTGCAGCATCGATGCTGTCACGGAATGGGAAAAATGCTTCAGACGCAAGAGCTGCACCAGTTACATCAAGACCCATCTCTTTAGCTTTTTTCAATGCACATTGGCTTGCATCAACACGGCTAGTCATACCCATACCAACAGCTACCATTGCTGAGTTTTTAACATATACAACACAATTTGATTTAGTTAAAGATGCTACTTTGTAAGCTATCTCCATATCTTTTAACTCTTGTTCGCTTGCAGAGTTTTTACTTACAAGTTTTGCGTTTTTAACTTCCGTCTCACCAACTTTATCAGCATCCTGATAAACAAATCCACCATCAATGTGCTTGAAATCTTTTTTATCATTTGCAAGAATCAGTTTATCAGAACCCATTTCAAATAGCTTGATTCTTTTTTTCTTAGCAAACACTTCTTGAGCTTCCTCTGTAATACGACCGGCAATAACTACTTCTAAAAAAGTCTCATTCATCATCTGGGCCAGTTCTTTATTTACAATTCCATTAACTGCAACAACACCGCCAAATGCAGAAACAGGGTCACACTTTAGTGCCTCTTCATAAGCTTCAAGCAGACTGTCTTTAATGGCAAAACCACATGGATTACCATGCTTAGAGATACAAACTGCATTTTCTTTGCCAAAAGCAGAAGCAATTTTAACAGCACCGTTTAAGTCATTTAAGTTATTAAAACTAGCCTCACCTTTTAAAGTGGTGAAATTATTTGTAAAGTGATTGTCAAACTCGTATAATGCACCTTTTTGATGAGGATTTTCACCATAACGAGTAGCCATTACTTTACTGCCAACAACAAACTGTTTCTCGCCGAAACCTTCATTGAAACGCTCGTTCATATAGTTAGCGATCATAGAGTCATAAGCCGCTGTATGCTCGTAAGCTTTTATCATAAATCCACGACGAAACTCTTTTGTATTTTTTTCATTCTCTATCGCATCTATAACTGAGTCATAATCACAAACATCAGTCACAATAATTACAGCATCAAAGTTTTTTGCAGCCGAGCGAACCATAGCAGGTCCGCCGATATCTATATTTTCAATAATGTCATCAAAATCATCAGTTCTCTCAATAGTCTCTTTAAAAGGATAAAGATTTACACAAACTAAATCAATAGCTCGTACCTCTAACTCTTTTGCTTGGTCTAAATGTGACTGCTTGTCACGACGATGTAAAATACCACCATGAACATAAGGATTTAAAGTTTTTACTCTTCCTTCAAAACACTCTGGAAATTTTGTAACTTCATCAATCTCAATAGCTTTTATACCAGCTTCAACTAATTTTTTATAAGTTCCGCCAGTTGATATAATCTCATAACCGTTCTTTACCAAAGAAGTACAAAACTCAACTACACCATTCTTATCGCTAACACTTACTAACGCTCTTTTACTCAAAAAATCTCCTTTTTCTAAAGCAAAGCTTCATAAAAATTCCTCTCACTGAAGCTTTGCCTATCGGCAAGAATTCCAAAAAACCCTTGGTACAAAAATAATTATGGAATTTTATCTAAATAGAGTTTAGATGATGGTAAACTATATAAACTAAATTTAGGAAATATTATGAATAATATTGCAATTTTATGTTCTGGAGGAGATGTGTCCGGCATGAACCCGGCACTTAAACATTTTGTAGAATATTCACTACAAAAAGACTTAACTCCATATTTTGTTTATGATGGCTACGAAGGTCTAATTGATAATAATATAAAAAAAGCTACCTACAAAGATGTGGCAGGCATCATAAATCGTGGCGGAACAAAGATTGGAAGTGCTCGAAGTCAAAGGTTTATGCAAAAAGAGTATCGTGAAATAGCAAAAAAAAATCTTAACATGTTAAATATTGACATGTTGATCGTGCTAGGTGGAGATGGCTCTTTTAGAGGTTTGGATATTTTTTATAAAGAGTCAGGTATAAAATTTTGCGGTATTCCGTCTACCATAGACAACGACATAAGTTCAACCGAGTACTGCTTGGGAGTAGATAGCGCTCTTAATATCATCAAAACTTCTATAGACTCTATTCGTGATACTGCATCATCTTTTAGCAGAGCCTTTGTCATTGAGACAATGGGAAGAGATTGTGGTTTTTTAGCACTTGTATCTGCTTTAACCTCCGGGGCAGAGTTATGCTTGGTTCCTGAAAAAGAGTATGACCTAAAATCTCTTGAAGAGAGTTTCAAAGAGCAGATAAAAAATGGCAGAAGATATTTTATTGCTGTTGTAGCTGAGGGAATAAAAGATGAATCACAAGATATAGCTAACTGGTTTGAAGAAAAAATAGGAATAGAATCAAGAGTGAGCGTACTTGGTCATATTCAAAGAGGCGGCAACCCTACTATCTATGACAGATTAATGGCATACAGATTTATAAACAATGCTATAGATGCTTTGCTAGAGGGCAAAGAGGAGAGCATAATCTGCTACACAAAAGATGGTTTTAAATATAAAGGTATAGATGAAGTGGTCAATACCCCTTTTGTGCTTGACCCTAAACTTCTTAGGTTTTTAAAGAATATCTAATGTATAAACTAAATTTTTATGTGCCAAAAAAAGAAAAAGAGAGTGTAAAACAGGCACTTTTTGACATAGGTGTCGGAAAGTATGAAAACTATGACCAATGCTCTTTTGAAACACTTGGAACCGGCCAGTTTAGACCAACAGATGGAGCAAAACCATTTCTTGGTGAAGTTGACATGTTAGAAAAAGTAGACGAGTACAAGGTCGAGATGATTTGCTCTGATGAGCTAATAAAAGAGGCTGTAAAAGTTTTAAAAGAAACCCACCCCTATGAAGAGGTGGCTTATGAAGTTTTTAGGATGGAAGAGTTTTAAAAAACAAAGGAAAATCAATGGATAATATAGCAAAAGAGCAAGAACTGTCATTGCAGATTACAAAAATTATTGAAACAGAGTATGTTAATGATGCCAACGGATTATTACAAGATGGGTTTA
>DAOVJL010000219.1 GCA_030673275.1 Sulfurimonas sp. | reverse complement strand
GCTTTTGTAAAATCTTGTTCAATGCCAATAGCTCTTGAATACATGTTACCTGCATTATTACAGCTAGTATTACGTCCGCCATCACAAGCATCTGAGAAAAATTTTAAAGCTTTTACGTAGTTTTGTTTTACTCCATATCCTTTTAGATGTAAAATTCCAAGACTAAGACAGCCATCAGCAAAGCCGCCATCACATGATTTAGTAAATAATTCTTTAGATTTTATATATCTTTCTTCTTTATTATATAAATTTCCAAGCTTATTACAAGCATCTAAATTATTATAATCACAAGCTTTGGTAAAATACTCTTTTGCTTTTATGAAATGTTGTTCTTCTACTTTTCCATACAGATATATATTTCCAAGGTTAAAACAAGAGTTACCTTCCTCTGCGTCACAGCCTTTAGTGTAAAATTCTATCGCTTTTGTAAAATCTTGTTCAATGCCAATAGCCCTTGAATACATGTTACCTACATTATTACAGCTAGTATTACGTCCGCCAATACAGGCATCTGAGAAAAATTTTAAAGCTTTTTTGTAGTCTTGTTTTATTTTATCTCCACTATAAAACATAAACCCTGCATTATGACAAGCATCACGATCCCCATCGCTACAGGCTTGAGTCCATATCTCAACAGCTTCTTTATAGCTGCCTTTGTTATACTCATCAAACCCACTAGCCAAATCTGCATATAAATTAATACTACATAATAAGAGTATTCCAAATATTAATTTCTTCATCATATATCCTTTAAAATATTATATCAAAAAAAAACTTGTTAAGTTAAGTGTTGTTTGTATGTTCTTGTGGCTCTGCAAGAAAAAATCCCTGAGTACGGTCTATTTTATTTTTTATGCTAACCTAAACCTTTGGTTTAATCAACAAACTTAACCATTTGCAGTAGAGAGACAACAAAATCTATTTTTTGAGGATGCAAGTTCTTTTTATTAAGATAGAGAATTGTTGATTTTTCCAATATTAAAGAAAATAAAAAACCATTTTTTAAATTATCTATATTATAAGAGAAAGTGACAATTCCTTTCTCTTTGGCAAAGTCTGCAACTTTTTTAATGTCTTTATCTGAGTTGAGTGCATAGATTGCGGAAGCCTGTGTTTTGCTTGATAAATCAGAAAACTCAACCAAGTTAATCTTGTAAACATACTTATCAAACCGTCCTTTATGTCTTGTATCTATAAAATTTTGTATCTCTAAAGCTGTCTTGTAGTCATTTTTATCATAAACGATGGTATATATTATCTTCCCATCAACAAGCTTATCTTTGAGTTTTTTGTCAAGAAGCATTATCTTAGGAAATATAGAAGCTTGAGCTTTTAGCAAGACATCATCATAATTGTATCCATAAGCAAGGTTTACAAAAACAAAGAAAAGGAGAATTGTTTTTTTCATTTAAAACTCCTTCTTTAGTGTGATAAGAAAGGTTCTGCGTTCTTGTTCATAATCTTCTTTATAGGTTGCAGGCGGAGATGGAAATTTAACAGTTGAGTTAAATATATTTTTAATACTAAATGTTAAATCGTAGTTATATTTTGAATTGTAATAATTTAGAGCTGTGTCAAAAGTAGCATAAGCTTCTACTTTTTTACGAGTATCTCCAAGTACTCTGTTTTTTTCACCAACATACTTGGCAACACCGCTAAGTGATAAAGAACTGTCTATATCATATATATAGTACCCTTTGGCTAGATGATGAGCAACATTCGGAAGAGTTTGTTTTGTATCTGTATCTTTTGTAGTAGATTTGCCATCTATATATGTATAGTTAAGATATAGCTGATCAGAAGATGATAGATTACCTTTATACTCAAGTTCAAAACCATAGATGTCTGTATCAACAATATTTCTATATTCAGGATCAGCAGATGAGTTATGTATCTGATCTTTGTTAAGCAGATAAAATAGATTTGTTTGTAAATAAGTATCAGTTGAGAGTTTTTTGACATATGCAAGTTCAAAGGCATCTACTTTTTCAGGATTTAAATTTGTACTTCCTACTTTAGCAAGATTGTTCATTGTAAACATCTCTTGCCATGATGCATTTCTGTGAGAGCGACTATACATGGTTTTGAAAATATTTTTTCTATCTAGCTGATACACCATTGATACTCTGGGTTCAAACCCTGCATCTTTATATGAAGTTTCCTCATAGTTAAAACCATATATAAAACTAATAGCATCACTAAATTGGAATTCATCTTGCAATGAGAAAATTATAGTATCACGCTTCGCATCTTTATCAAAAAATGGGAAAATATTGGTATAATCAACTAAGCCTACATCACCGGTTGATCTATTAGAAAGTTTTGATACCATATCTATGGTTTCTTCTCTTATAAAGCGATAACCAGCTGTAAGAATATGCTTCTCAATCGCACTATACTTAAAATAGGAAGATTGATAAAGTGTTTGTTGTTTTGCTAGATGCTCTCCATAAATTCCATCTGGGAAAGTAACAGGAATAATTGCACCGTTTTTAGCGTACGCTAAAGTATCGATATATAGTAAGCCATCTGGAGCTAGTTTGGATTTAGAGTCGTAAGTATCTTGTTTAATTCCTGCTTTTATGTCAATATCAAAATAATTAATTTCTTTGTTGTAACCTACTTCAAGATAATAACTTGGTAATTTTACTCTGTCGCTATCTTGGGGCAGTGCAAGATTGATACCATAAGCGCTTCCTTGGGTATGTTCAAGTATTCTTGATTTAAGAGTAAAATCTTTATATGTAAGATTGATGCCAAGAGAGTAGTTTTGAAGCCACAGTGGGGCATCTCCTGATCTAGACAGTCCTGAATTATCAATACCAAGATCTGGTATGCTAAGCACTCCTTGCGAAAGAGCATCAGGACCGGCCGGAAGCCCTTTATGGTCTGCTTGATAATAAAAATCTATAAATACTCTTAAATCCTCTGTTTTGTAACTCTTGACAAAACCACCCATCTTGTAATCATAAGAACCGGCTTT
>DAOVJL010000015.1 GCA_030673275.1 Sulfurimonas sp. | reverse complement strand
GTGCCAACTGCTATTCTTTCTCGTCAAACAGCAGGAATTAGAGGTAAAAGTTTGATTATAAATTTACCTGGTAAGCCAAAGTCAATTCGCGAATGCTTGGATGCAGTATTTCCAGCAGTTCCATACTGTATAGACCTGATTGAAGGTCCATTTATAGAGACTAATGAAGAGGTTATAAAGGCTTTTAGACCCAAGGCTAAATAAATAATACTTAACTCTCTTTTTTAAAGAGAGTTATCTATAAATAAAAGCAGAATAGTATCCATCTTTATTTGTATTTTCTGTCAGATTAAATTGTGCACCAACATGACTAGCCCAATGTTCTAAAACGCAATATTCAACTTCCCAATCATCTGAAAACTGATGTTCAACACATTTACGTTGTTTATTCCAGTTAAGATTGACTTCATCTTGATTTACATCATAAAGCTCATCTTCAAGCCATTGTAAATCTATTAATTTTTGTGGATATCCACTTAAATGTTCTATAACTACGTTTTGCATGATAACTCCTTTTATAATTAAAAGTTATTCAGCAAGTGATGTTCCAGTTTTTTATATACTAATTTTGATTCCAACAGGGCAGTGGTCTGAGCCTTCTATATGGTCCAGTATAAAAGCGTCTTCCAGGTTTTCTGCTAAATCTTCAGAGATAAAAAAGTAATCAATTCTCCATCCAACATTTTTTAGTCTTGCGCTTGAGCGGTAAGACCACCAGCTATATCTATCCACTTCATCACCGTTAACATATCTGAAAGTATCAATATAACCATGATTTACCAATTTATCCATCCACTCTCTTTCAATTGGCAGAAAGCCTGATGTTTTAGAGTTTGCTTTTGGATTTTTAAGATCAATCTCTTTATGTGCAGTATTTATATCGCCACAAATTATTATGCTTTTTCCATCTTCTCTCAGTTTTTCGCAGTAAGAAAGAAAATCATCATAAAATTTCATTTTGTGAGCTAATCGCTCTTCATCTTTTTGACCATTTGGAAAATATACGTTTAAAAGAACTATATCTTCATAATGTGTCTCTACAATTCTGCCTTCACTGGTAGTATCAATATGTTGACATGTAGAGTTATAGTCATTTTTTAATACACTCCAAGTCATAGTCCCGCTATAACCTTTTTTTGATGCAGAGTTAACTAAAACATCTTGATACTCTTTTTCAAATAGGTCATCAGGAACTTGTTCTTGCAAAGCTTTTATCTCTTGGAGACATAAGATGTCAGGTTCTCTTTCATCAATCCATTTAAGAGCTTCTTTATTGCCTACAGCACGAATTCCATTGACATTCCAAGATATTATTTCAATTGAGTTTGACATTTATGTTCCATTGGGGAGAGATGTATAAGTTTCCAAGCAGGAGCTTGGAAACTAGGAAGAAAAAGATTGATTAAGCAAAACCAACTTCTGTAACATGATGCTTAAGTCCTAACTCTTCGCTAGTACATCCAAGAGCAAGTCCTATCATTTGTTGCATATGTAAAACAGGAAGTGATACTTCACGACCAATAGCTTCAGATGAGTGTTTAGTCTGAGTATCAAGTTTTAGATGACAAAGTGGACATGGAGTTACCATCATATCTGCATTTTGATCTGTTGCACCTGCAATCGCAGTACCGGATAATACGGCTGCTGTATGAGGAGCTTGAAGCTCAACATGGAAACCACAACATTTGTTTTTTTCTTCATAATCAACATTAACGCCACCACAAGCAATGATTAAATCATCAAGTGAAGTAGGATTGTAAGGATTTTCTTTTTTCTTATGAGACTCATTTTGTAGCTCAGAAGGGCGAATATTATGACAACCGTAAAACGGTGCGATATTAAACCTATTTAGTGGTTTCACAACCATCTCTTTAATTTTATCAAGACCAAAGTCGTCAATAATAGCGTATAAAAAGTGAGTTACAAGAGATGTGCCTTTATACTCTAATCCAACTTCTGCCAGCTTTTCATTTACTTTAGCTTTTAGCTCTGCATTGTTGTCTAGTCTATGTTTAGTCATAGCAGTATTGAGTTGACATGTATTACAGATAGTAACCATTGTCAATTCATGTTTTTCAGCATAAGCAATATTTCTGGCATTTAAAACTAGAGATAAAAAATCATCATAATCTTGTAAGTGTGAAGCTCCGCAACATGAAGCTTCTGTTAGTTCTATAAGTTCAATATCCAGTTTTTTAGCGACTGCCATTGTAGACATCATCTGTTCAGGAGTACTCTGTTTAGCAGTACATCCCGTAAAAAGTGCGTATTTTAATTTTCCCATTTGACTACTCCTAGAACTTTGCAGTTGATGATGATTTTACAAGTTTTTGTATCTCATCAAGATTATCAGATTTTGGCATATTCCAAGGCATAATTATTTTACCTTTTTTGAACATTTTTAGTGCAACTGGAATATGTTTTACAATCCCTGGACCTTCAGAATAAAGAACTAATTGACCTTCATCGAGAACACCATGTTTTTCAATTGAATTTTTAAAACCAACTGCATGACGAGTTGCAACATTGCTTTTTGCAATTCCTGAAGTAAATGACATTTGATGTAATTTAGTGATTTTTTCAATAGGATTAATCTCTTTTGGACACACTTCTGCACACTCATAACATTTAACACAGTCCCAAACACCCTGTTTCTCTTCATTTACAGCTTTAAGTCTATCTGTATCACTGTCACGAATATCTGATTCAAAACGATAAGCAGCAGCAAAGGCAGCTGGACCAAAAAAGTCTTCATTTACTTCTGTAACTGGACAAGCGTAATGACATGCACCACATTGAATACATAAATCAGCTTCATTTAACTCTTCTGCCTCATGAAGAGACACAAGGTTTTCACATGTCGGAGCTTCATCTATATCAGCGACCAAATATGGATTTACACTTTCATGTTTATCCCAAAAGTCTGCTTTATCTATAATCATATCTTTAACTGCTCTTTTGGTACTTAGCGGCTCTATTGTAAGTTCATTACCAAAATACTCTATCATAGTAGACATGCTCTCTTTACAAGCAAGAGTCGAGCGACCATTTACTTTTATAGCACATGCACCACAGATACCGTGACGACAGCTGCGACGGTATGAAAAACTACCGTCGTGATCCCATTTGATTCTATTTAATATATCTAAAACAACTTCTTCCGAAGTAACATCCATACTGTAGTCTTCATAGTATGGAAGATAATCTTCATCAGCATTAAAACGAAATACTTTGAAGTTTACTTTTTGTGTAGTTATTGTACTTGTACTCATAAGTTCTCCTTAGTATGTTCTAGCTTTGAGTTCATGTTTGCCAAGTACGACATCCATGTAGTCAAGTGAAATTTCGCCATCTTTATCCATATAACCCATTGTGTGTTTTAAGAAATTTTCATCATCACGAGTATCAAAATCTTCTCTAAAGTGAGCACCACGGCTCTCATTTCTTGCAATTGCACTCTCAACGATAAATGCAGAGTAATCAACCATATGTCCAAACTCTATAGCTTCTTGAAGTTCAGTATTAAACACTTTTGATTTATCTTTAATGCGAATATTTTTAAATCTTGCGCGAAGCTCTTTAACTTTTGCTACAGCAATTTCTAAAGTCTCTTTAGTCCTGAATGCACCGGCATTAGCTGTCATACATTGTTGCAGTTCTTCTCTTAAGCCTGGAATAGTTTCATCACCATTATTGTTTAATATGAAATTAATCTCATCTAGAGTAGTTTGAACATCATCAACAGATGCTGGACGAAGCTCTATGCTATCAATCTCTTCAACCATTGTCTTACCAACATAACGACCAAAAAGAAGGGCTTCTAAAACTGAATTTGCTCCAAGACGGTTTGCTCCATGAACAGAAACACATGCACACTCACCGGCTGCATAAAAACCTTCAACATATTCAGTGTTGTTTTTACGAACATTACCTGCAATGTTTACCGGAATACCACCCATAGAGTAGTGAGCAGTTGCAGAGATAAGGATTGGCTCCTTAATCATATCTAGACCTAAGAAAGTTATTGCTAACTCACGAAGCTCAGGAAGTCTTTCCATAATAAGGTCTTTTCCTAAATGCGTTACATCAATGAAAACTGCATCTTTTCTTGGTCCAACACCACGACCTTCTCTAATCTCATTAAGGATTGCGCGACTCACAACATCATGAGATGCAAGTTCTAATGCATTTGGAGCATATCTCTCCATAAATCTTTCACCTTCAGAGTTAAAAAGCTTACCACCTTCACCACGAGCAGCTTCAGAGATTAGAACACCATTTCCTGAAAGACCTGATGGGTGAAATTGTACAAACTCCATATCTTCTAGTGGAAGACCATGTCTTGCAACAATAGAAAGACCATCACCAGTATTTGCGTGTGCATTTGAGTTTATTTTAAATGAACGAGCATAACCGCCAGTTGCAAACATTACTGATTTTGCATTGAAAATAGCCATATGCATGTCACGGATATTAAATGCTATAACACCAGATACCTTACCATCTTTATATATAAGATCAGCAACATACCACTCATCCCAAAATTTAACGCCAACGCGGTAAGCTTGCTCATAAATAGTTTGTAAAAGAGTTAAACCTGTTCTGTCCTTTGCATAACATGCACGAGGAGAAGATTGTCCGCCAAAAGGTCTTTGAGCGATTTTTCCATCAGCAGTTCTGCTAAAAGCAGCACCCATTCTCTCAGCCCAGCGAATAGTTTCAGGAGCATTCTTACATAAAAATTCAACAGCATCTTGATCTGCTAAATAGTCAGATCCTTTTACTGTATCATATTCATGTAGTTCAACACTGTCCTCATCACTAAAAGCGGCATTTACACCACCTTGTGCAGCTCCTGAGTGACTTCTAAGGGGATGAAGTTTAGTTATTACAGCAACTTTTTTCCCTGCATTTTGTAGCTCTCTTGCAGCGGCACAGCCAGCAAGACCAGATCCAACAATAATGGCGTCGTAAGTATAAATAGGAATACTCATTTAGCTTTCCTTTGTTAATTAAGAATAATTTATTTTTGGAGTATACACTTTTTACCCTTTGTCTAGTCTAAAAGGCTGTTCTATGGAGTGGTTTTGTTACATTTTGAGACAATGATTCTTAGAGGTGCCCTTAATTAACTTTCAGGTAAATCTCTTTTTTGAAAAATTTTGTTTGTGCTGCTTTTTTGAGCGTACAATAAAACTTTTTTAGCATCTCTAAGTGCTTCATCAAGAGTGGCGTTATTAGGTTTGATAACGAATCCACCACTTACAGTTACTTTAACGGAACCGGTTTCTTGAGATTTTAGTTTTAGTTCAGATATACTTTGGCGAATAATCTCTATATCTTTAAATGATTGTTCTTTACTGGCTCTTGATAAAATTATAGTAAATTGATTATAGTCTGTTCTAGCTATAACATCGGCAGATTGCTCATGCAAGGAAATTGTAAAAGCAATTTTTTTAAGTATATTTTGTGTAAATTCTTGTGAATATATTCTATTTGATTTTGAAAAATTATCTACCTCTATAATTGTTAGTGATGTAAAATTACTTTCTTTCATCCCTTTCTTTTCTGCGTAAGAGCTCATCATCCCTTTAAGGTTATTGATTCCCGTTACAGGGTCGAGCATTGCCGGATTGTCAGATGTAACAAACTTTCTTTTCATTCTTAAAGAAATTGCATCTACCTCTTTAGTAAATATAGAATCATTTTTTTTATCTGCATTATATAAAAATTCCAAATCTTTATATATTAATTTAAGTCTTTTTCTATACCAAACTGCGATTAATGAAATTACAACAAAAGCAATAAGAGCCATACTTTTGTGTATATTGAATTTTGCTTTATTGTACTCTATACTTTTAAATATTATTGAGTCTATTTGCTTATAAAGAGAGTAAAAACTTCTGTTTAATTCTTTTTTTTCTTTTGTAGTTTCATTATTGTCACTTGTATAGTAATTACTAGCTTTTTCATTAAATGAGGTAGTTAGTGAGCTTAGTTTGTCTAAATCAGATAGGTATTCTTTAGAGTTTAACAGCAAATACCGTTCAATAAAACTATATTTATACATTTGTCTAAGTTTTCTTATATCACCATGAAGCTGAGTGCTTTTACCATTAAATTGTATAAGGGCAAGTTCTATGTCATCTTTTGGGAGTTTAGTAAGAGATGAAATAATTTGCTTTTGATTGTTTAAATTGTCTATTTTTGCATATGCATTGGTGTGCTCAATTGATACCAGTGCACCTAATCCAGCGAATATCGCTGCTGATAAAAGAAGCAAAGAGAGGTTGTTAAAAATATTTTTAATAGAGTGCTTCATAAATAAGTTTCCTAATAAAATGGTATAATACAGTGTTATTTTATATATATTGGTGTTAAGACTAACTTAAGCCACTTTGAGAAGTTTTATTGAATTTAGAAAATTATTTTATTTCACAGTTTAAAAATAGCCATATTGGCGATGATGGTGCAGTTATCAATAGGTCTGTATATTCCAAAGATGCTTTTTTTGAAAATGTTCATTTTAAGAAAAAGTGGATGAGCCATTATCAAATTGCATCAAAGGCTATGCTAATTAATATTTCAGATGCAATTGCTATGAACGCTAAGCCAGAATACGCACTTTTAAGTGTTGCAATGCCCAAGAGTACTACTAAGACTCAGATGAAAGAGTTAGTATCTGGATTTAAAGATGTGGCTCATAAATATGGAGTTGAGATTATTGGTGGCGACACGATAAGTAATACAAAACTTGATATTACTATAACGATAATTTCACAAACGAACAAGCCACTGCTTAGAACAAAACTAAGAAAAGGTTATTTGCTTGCTTATACAGGTGAATTGGGAAAAAGTGCAAAAGAGTTAAAAAAGCTTATGAACTTAGGCAGGATTCATAAAAAATCTAAATTTGTAGATATTAAACTAAGAGATAAATTTGTATCAAAAACAGAGCGATTTTTAAGTTCAGGAATGGATATATCTGATGGTCTTTTTAGTGATTTGGATAAACTTTCATCTGCAAATAGAGTTGGCTTTAAATTTAACTCTCACATATCAAAACATATTGGTTGCAGTGGTGAAGAGTATGAGATGCTTGTTGCTTTTGACAAGAGATATGCAAAAGCAGTGCTAAGACGTGCGCAGCAAAGTAGAACACCGCTTAATATTTTTGCCAAAAGTGTGCGAAATAAGTATATAAATAGGTGCAAAGCACACCATTTCTAGCTCACAAGAGCTTAGCTTTTAGGAATGCTAACCAATGGCATTCTCCACGATGAGTTGCCTCAGCGGCTAGCGTAGTGAAATGGGCTTTTGCTCATTTTGCGTTATATAATAAAATATTAGGATTAAAAAATATGGATAGATTTTATTCGTTAAACCACTCTAGCATAGACTTTGTCTTTAAGCAAACTCCTAGAGATTTTGTTGTTGAAGAATTACCTCTTTATGAATTCTCAGGTGAGGGTGAGCATCTTGTTCTTTTTATAAGAAAAAAGAGTCTTTCTACTCTTGAACTAGTAGGTATTATTGCTAAGTATTTAGGAATTAAAAACAAAGAGATAGGCTATGCAGGACTCAAAGATAAACATGCAATGACAAAGCAGTATATCTCGATTCATAAACAACATGAAGAGGCTATGGAGAGTTTCTCACATGATAATGTGAAGATTATAACAAAGACATATCATAATAATAAAATCAAAATAGGACATCTAAAAGGTAATAGGTTTTATATTAAACTTAAAAAAGTAAATCCGACTTCTGCACAAAAAATTGATGAGGCTCTAAAAAATATATCTAAACAGGGAATGCCAAACTTTTTTGGTTATCAGCGTTTTGGAAATGATGGAGACAACCATATTGAGGGTGAAAAGATTGCCAAAGGTGAGAAGAAAGAGCGTAATCCTAAAATAAAGAGATTATTGATAAATGCTTACCAGAGTCATCTTTTTAATTTGTGGCTAAGTAGAAGATTGGAGATAAATACCCTTATTCAAAATTTTGAAGTAAAAGAGTTAGAATCACTTCTAAATATGCCCAATGAGGAACTTACCAAGATGAAGGCTCAAAAGCATCCATTTAAGCTGATGAATGGCGATATAATGGAGCATTATCCTCACGGAAGACTTTTTGATTTTGATGGGGAAGAAGATGACTGTAATAGATTTAATGATAGGGGTATATCACCAACAGGTCTACTTTGTGGGAATAAAGTTAAAACATCTTCAGATAATGCATGGGTTATAGAAAAAGAGTTTGATGATGAGATTAATGCTGATGGAGCAAGAAGATATGCTTGGGTATTTCCTGAAGGTGTTGAGGGAAGGTTTAAACCAGAAGAAGCTCATTATGAGCTTAACTTTTCACTTCCAAAAGGCTCTTATGCAACAGTACTAATAGAAGAATTGGCAAAGCGTAAAATAACATAGTTTGAACGTAAAATGAGCAAAAGCCCATTTTACTACGCTAGCCGCTGAGGCACAAAACAAGCAGATGCGGTTTGCTCCGCAAATGTTTCTTTAGAAAAGCTTGCCTCGTAGGAGGCAGAATAATAAATAGGATAATAAATGAGTAAACATATAACTTCGGCAATTTCACAAGCCTTTGGTAAATTTGCAAACAAAGAATTTTCAAAGCCAGTTCAAAATTTTATTAACAATGGTTACGTTAAGTTGATGGGATTAGATATGAGTGAGTTTCACTCTCCAGATACATATAGCTCCCTAAATGCTCTTTTTACTAGAAGGTTAAAAGAGGATAGAGAGTACTCTTTAGATACTAATGATTTTATTTCACCATGCGACTCTTTAATATCAGAGTGCGGAGAGTTGAAAGAGGATTATTCGCTTCAAATAAAAGGTATGAGATATAAAAGTGATGAGCTTTTAGGTGAGCACTTTAGTGATGAAGAAAAAAAGTCTGTTCATCATGGAGCGTTTGTAAACTTTTATCTATCTCCAAAAGATTATCATAGGTACCATATACCAACAAATTTGAAGATTTTAAGAGCTGTTCATATCCCTGGCAAGCTTTACCCTGTAAACTTTGCTTCATTAAGAAAGAGACACAATCTTTTTATAGAAAATGAGAGAGTTGTTTTGATGTGTGAGAATGCATCTAAAAAGAGATTTTATATGGTGCTTGTGGGTGCTCTAAATGTTGGAGTTATGCAAGTTTCTTTTGAGCCTAAGATAAAAACAAATGCTGATGCGCAAAATAGTAGCGTTTATAGTTATGAAGATTTACACCTAAATAAGGGTGATGATTTTGGATGTTTCGAGATGGGTTCAACTATTGTAATATTAGCCCAAAGAGATATGTTGAAACTTGATGTTAAAGCTGGCGACAATGTCGAGTATGGCGACACCATCGCAAAAGTAAATTAATTATTAATTACTTTAAGTTTTGCTAAAAGTTTGTTATCTTCTTGATAAATTTCTAGCTTTGTGTCTATAGGAAGCTTTTGTTTTTTTAAGCTTCCTTGAATAGAATGTAATACATGTGCAAATGTTTGAAACATCGGTACTATTATATAATCAATATGATCTTCTTTTACTAACTCAGCTAGCGCATCAATTGCACAGTAGTAAACACTTTTATTTATTGATCTTTGAGTTAAATATTCTTGCATCATTTTAATATTGTTTTCAAGAGCCTCTTTATCTTCATTACTAAGGATTTCATTTTCATGAGCTCTTTGTATATTGTGCTCAATCTCCTCTTGAATATTATGATTTTCTTTTGCCATTAACTGTTGCATATGAGGACAGTACTGTATTAATTGTTGATATATTTCATCATTGCAAAGCCTGTCAGATTCTGTATTGTATGTATAGACTTTATCTTTTATATACTCGTGGTTTAGCGATTTTAACAGTTGAACGACAATATTAAGATAGACAAATTTGTCCTCCTTATTATTGTCAAAATCAATGCCTGAATGAGAGATTATTGGCTTTGGTCCGACATATTTTAACTCCATACTAACTTCCTTAATTTTATTTCATAAAATGAAAGAAACCTTTCATCTGTTTTGTTACACAAACGGAAGTATACCCACAAGGGGGCACGCTGATTCCGTTAGCTACGTTAACACTGGGTTTACTTCGGCAGTAAGCCCAATTAATGCAATGTAGGTTAGTTCTTTGTTAAATCGGCTATTTTGTTCTAAACATTAAACCTAAAGTGCATTACATCACCGTCTTGTACGATATAATCTTTACCTTCTAGTCTCATTTTACCAGCTTCTTTTGCTTTTGCTTCACTGCCACACTCTATGTAGTCGTTGTATGAGATAACCTCTGCACGGATAAAACCTTTTTCAAAGTCATTATGAATTACTGCTGCAGCTTTTGGAGCCGTTGTGTCTTTGCGAATAGTCCAAGCACGAACCTCTTTTACACCAGCCGTAAAGTAGCTCATAAGACCTAGTTTGTCAAAACCTTTATGGATAATTTGATCAAGACCAGACTCTTCAATACCAAGTTCATTTAAAAAATCTTCTGCTTCTTCATCTTCAAGGTCTATTAGTTCCTCTTCAACTTTTGCACAAAGCTTTATTATTTCGCAGTTGTTTTTTTCAGCGTGCTCCGTTAGTTCAGCAACATATGGATTATCATCTATCGAGTCACCTTCATCAGTAAGACTCTCTTCATCAACATTTGCACCGTACATAATCTCTTTGTTAGTTAAAAATCTAACTTCATTATTTAGTTGTATATACTCTTCAGTGTCGGTTTTTTCAAAATTTCTAGCTAGATTACCGTCTGCTAAAAACTCTAAAAGCTCTTCTGCCATTTCTAGAGCAGCTTTAGCATCTTTGTCAGCTTTTGCCTGTTTTTTTAGTCTGTCCATTCTATTTTGTAAAACTTCAATATCAGCAAGAATCAATTCAGTCTCAATAATCTCAACATCCCTAAGAGGATTGATATCCCCTTCTGTATGTACAATATTTTCATCATCAAAACATCTTACAATTTGTAAAATAACTTCGGTTTCACGAATATTAGATAAAAACTTATTACCTAAACCTTCACCTTTGCTGGCACCTCTAACAAGACCTGCAATATCTACAAAGTCAAGTGTAGAGTATTGAATTTTTTCAGGATTAACGATTTTAGCTAACTCTGTTAATCTTGAATCAGGAACTGGAACCACTGCTTTGTTTGGCTCTATCGTACAAAACGGATAGTTTGCTGCCTCTGCATTTTGTGCTTTTGTCAGCGCATTGAATGTTGTTGATTTGCCTACATTTGGAAGTCCTACTAGACCTATGC
>DAOVJL010000173.1 GCA_030673275.1 Sulfurimonas sp. | reverse complement strand
AATTCCCGCGACGGGGATTGTAACTTATTGTTTTAAAGATACCTGCCCACAAACACCTAAGGCACAAGCAAACGGGAAATTTCAATCGTGAGCACTATAAAATACTGCTGCCGCCAAGGAGGATAGCCAGGTGAGGTTATAGGCCAAATGTTAATCCGAATAAAATCTAAGAGTTCTCCACCATCTGGAGTTTCACTCTTAGACTCAACAAGATATTTAAACAGTTCTATAATTTTCACTATTTAGAACCTGGGTTATCATAAAATATATACGGGGTAGCATAATCACTAATCTCGAAGTAAAGCTTCTTCTCTCCAGCATCAACTTTATAATTTTGATTTATATCTAAATAACCATATCCGTAGCGGTATGTTCTTGGTGAACTGCCCTCTGTAGCTTCCGCAGTTGAAAGTTTATCGATTTTTATAAATCTTTTTACAAGTTTCTCACCCATATAGATATCAAGCACACCATCTGTACCTGTCCAGTTTTGTATAGTTCTTCCCATTTTATTCTGTGTCTCTTGTGTACACCCGGAAATCATTATAGTAAGGGCTATAGTTATAATTAAAACAAGTCTGTTCATATATTCTCCAATTATTTATAACTGAATTATACAATTTTTTCATTATAAATCGCTTGTGGTAAATATGAAAATGTTGTATTTTTAACTAAATATAATTAATTTTATCAGTTATTTATATACTATATTATGTTACCATTATGAAATCACAAACAATTTGGAAGTAAAAATGTTAAAATTAGTAAGAAATAATCGTCAAAATTACCTTGAAACAATTATAAGCAGTTTGAACGATTACTCATATAGAAATAAAAGATACCAAATAGATTTTGCAATTGCTATTGGTCTTTGTGAAGAGAGTGTTGACTTTAGTGAATTTATAGAAAACAAAAGAAAAACTGACAAACTTATACTGTTAGAAGATAATTTGTGCTGTGCAATTTTTGATTGTGCCCCAGCTGAATCTGCAATTAAAGCTACTTCAAATATGCTAAGTGAATTTCAAAATAAAAACTCTGATAAGCAGATATATACAAGTATAGTTAATTCAAGAGATTATGATAGTGACAAGATGATGATAGATTCTCTATTTGATATATTAGAGTACTCAGTAGATAATGATATACATGGAGTAGTTACAAATAAAGAACAGATGGAAACTTCTAATACATAAAAAAGAGTAATAAAAAAAACTCATGACCAAAATACAAAGAGAGCAAATTAAAGATAAGATTATCCAAGATATTGCATCTATTGAAAAAGAGATATTAGATTTACAAGAAAAAACTAAACCTATTGCACCAGATTGCTCACTAGGGCGCTTAACTCGATTAGAAATGATTGGGGAACAGCAGGTGAATGAACATGCTCTGCATGAAGCACAGATTCGACTCAATAAATTGAAATATGCCATACAAAAAGTTGATAAAGAGAGCTATGGCATCTGCGCTGAATGTGAAGAGGAGATTGTATTTGGGCGACTTATGATTTTACCGGAATCCACACACTGCATATCCTGTTTGTCTGAACTAGGCAACTAAGTTTTAATCCCAATCATCTAAAACAAAGCCTTCAGACTCATCTTTCTCTTTAGGCTCATTTATTTCAGGTTCTTCAACTTTAGACTCTTTAGGTTTGCTCATTTGCTCTTCAAACTTCAACTCTAAGCCATTTGAAGTCATTACGAAGCCATCAACTTTTATTTTACCGTCATGTATATCTTTATGATGCTCCTTACATAGTGGTACTAAGTTATGTTTTGAGTCTTTATGAAAGTGTCCGATAAATCCAGCAGAGTCAGCTAAAGATTTATGACTTATATGATGGACATCCTCAGCCATCGCACCACATATAACACACTTAGTCACATACAGGTCTTTGTTATACTTACTTGTCTTTTTCTTCACAAGCAGCTCTAATTCATCAAAATCTTTTGCAAGTCGTTTACGAATCTGATTTGCAGTATCTAAAAACTCACTGTCCATGTGAAGTGATTTTGCAAACTCTAAACCATAAATACTACTTCCGCTTCCGGCCTGCAAAACCCTGTTAAAAAGTAAAGTGTCTTTTTCTTCATCATACTCAACACTAAGATGCAGATCAACTACATTGTCCAGTGAAGTTATCTCTTTCATAGTTGAGAGCTGGTGTAAGTGTGTTGCAAACAGAAATAGTGAACGCAGTTTTGCTAACTTGATTATTGCACTTGAAACAATTGCCACACCGGAGAGTGTCTCTGTTCCGTGACTTATCTCATCTCCTAGTATTAACGACTTAACCGTGGCACGGTTAAATATATTTTTCATCTCCAGCATCTCAACTGCAAAGGTTGAAAGCCCTTTTGCAAGGTTGTCTTTTGAGACTATTCTGGTAAAGAGTGAATCAAACAGAGAAAACTTCATAACAGCTGCACTCACAAAAAAGCCGGACTGTGCCATAAGTGTAGCTATCCCTATACTTTTCATCAACGATGATTTTCCGCTAGAGTTGATTCCATATAGAAGTACACCATTTATATCATGCCCATCATGTACACCTACTTCCAGCATCACTGTCTCAGGATGAGGCAAGTCCATGTAAGAACGATTACCCATAACTACATCATTTGGAACATAAATGCCACCACGCTCTTGAACTTCTATAAGTGGATGACGAAGCTGCATAACCTGCATAAAGTTCTCATCATCTTCAACATCAACAATCATAGGTCTGGAGTGTTTATACATCTCGGCAACTTTTGATGAGCTAACACCAACATCCAAATCAGCTACATAAGATATAACACGGTCAAAGAGCAGTGAGTATCGTCTTTCATAAACCTCTTGAAGCTGAGTATATCTATCCTTAACCAAAGAGACGATTTTACGGCGATTTTTCATAATATTATCAGACAGATCATCTGTAAAAGTTGATGTTATTTTTACACTATTTGTAAGTTTTTTAACATTGAATTTTTTAAACTCTTCGCTCTTTTTAAACTCATCTTCAATCATTGAGAATCTGTTTTTACTTAAAGAGATATAGTAACCCTCTTTCTCTAAAAGACCAAGCGTAACTAAACGGCTTGAACTACCGGCATTAGCACTCTCTAGTAGAGACTCAATTTTTGCCATAATATCTTCAAAAGCTATAAGCATTGTAGAATTCTCTTTAACTAATGTATCAATAGTCTCATCAACCCCGCTCATCAAAAAGTTTTCATCTACAGTTGCATTTGTAAAACGACGAGAAACATCCAAATCTATGCTTTTACTTATATCTCTTAAAAACTCATCCAGCTCACTCTCATGAAAAGGAGTTTTTTGAATTTTATGCTTTTTAACATAGAGCATCAACTCTTTTACATTAAGCATAGATTCATAGATGTGGTTCATCTCAAAAGGATGCAGTCTTCCCAAATCAAGTCGGCGGGAGAGTCTCTCTAAATCATAAATACCGCGCATTGTCTCATCTAAGTACCTAGTGTGAGATGAAACACGTTCTATTAGATTATACCTTCTCTCTAACTCATCTCTTTCCATAATCGGATTTAGAAGTCTCTCTTTTAAAAGACGACGTCCAATAGCTGTTGAACTTTTATCAATCATCTTTAGAAGTGTAAACTCTTT
>DAOVJL010000070.1 GCA_030673275.1 Sulfurimonas sp. | reverse complement strand
GATGTTTTACTCATTTGAAGCAGAGAAAATGTACTCTCTTGCATTCTTGCACCACCGGAAGCACTTAAAATAACAACGCCTTGCTTTTTCTCTATTGCACGAGTAACTGCACGAACAATTTTTTCACCCTCTACAGAGCCAAGAGAGCCACCCATAAAAGCAAAGTCAAAGATAACAACTTGAGCAGACACACCATTCATCTGCATCTCGCCACTAACTACAGATGAAGTTTTACCAGTCTTTTTTGTAGCCTCTTCAATTCTCTGTTTATAAGATTTTTTATCAAAAAAATTCAGTGGATCAACAGGTTTTAAATTATCATCAAACTCTACAAATGTTCCCTCATCTGCTAAGAGCTCAATACGCTCTTTAACGCCTATACGAATATGATACCCACATTTAGGACATACATGTTTTTGATTTTCAACCTCTTTGTAGTACATTAGAGATTGACAAGATTTACACTTTACCCAGTGAGAAGATGCTTCATTTTTAACTGGTTGTTTTTTATCAGAATTGAAAGAAAAAATGCTTAAGAGGTTCAAAAAAATATCCTTATAGTACAAATATTATTGCGATTATAGCGTATTTATACTTTAAAGCTTAAACGCTACTCCAATACTTTAACCTTTAGCAATATATCTTCATCCATTTTAAAATCTACATGTACCAAATATGATTCATTATTATCACCAGATTTATATACTCTAAAACTATTTACTTCTCCTAAATTATCAGAGACAAACTCATTATTAAAACTAAATGGATACTCTTTAAACTCTTGCAGAGACTCTAATCTGTATAACTTTGAGTCTTTTACTGTATAAGCAATATATGGATTATATCTTCTATGAACAGAGTTTGAACTTTGCATAAAAACAACATCTTCATTACTCTCTTGATTTAAGATTTTTATTTTTTCATCTTGCACAAGTGAGAAATCTAAAAAAATAACCTTTTTTTTGACATGTGCATCTTTTATACTGTTTAACTCTTTTTTATAAAAACTGTTTGAGCTATTTAATGAAGCATAACTTTTATACAAAAATATCATCATAATGGATAGGATAGTAATAGATATCATCATCTCTATGAGAGTGAACGCCTTTCTCATTGTACTCTTAACCTTATAAGTGAAACTGAGGATTTATCTGTTTTTAAAATAGTTTTACCAATCTCAAAAATCATACCTGAACTTGAATTCTCATCACTCTGCTCACTCATATCAATCTGCTCTAACTCTTGATATATAACTTCAATCTTAGCTTTTTTTAGTTCTTGTCTTAATTCATCCTCAACTTTAAAATTGCCCAAAAGTTCATCTAAGGTGGTGGTCTGTTTTTCAAAACCATAGTTATCGTTCGAGATAAGAAAAGATGAGTACTGATTTATTTCAAGTTTTTTGCTAAGATTTAAAAATATATGTGAACTATTACCCTTCATCTGAAACAGTGCCGTAATTACCACTGAAATAATCAGTACAGCAACCATGACTTCTATTAAAGTGAAGGCTTTACGCATGTCCCAGACCGATACGAATCGCTTCATCTAAAGATGTCTCACCACTGAGTAACATCTTATTTAACTCTAAAGAGGTAGTTTTTAAACCTTCAGCTTCTAGTGCAGTTTTTATAGAGTGTTCATCTATTGTTGTTTTTAGTAGATCTTTTATTTTATCATCTATAACTAAAAGCTCGCCAACAGGGCGACGACCTATATATCCGCTATAGTTACAAGATTTACAACCCTTTGCCTTAAAAATCTTAGCATCAAGAGGCAGACTGTAATCTTCTGCAAAATTTTCTGCAATAGCATCTTCTTCTTTACACTCATCACATAAAACTCTTACCAACTTTTGTGCAAGTATCCCTAAAAGTGAAGATGAAATCAAAAATGGCTCTACTTTCATATCTGCAAGTCTTGAGATTGTTGCAGCAGCCGAATTTGTATGAAGGGTTGAAAAAACCAAGTGACCGGTTAAAGCAGCTCTAACAGCTATAGAAGCAGTCTCTTCATCACGAATCTCACCTATCATGATAACATCAGGATCTTGTCTAAGTATAGAGCGAAGAGCTGAGGCAAATGTCAGCCCCACTTTTTCATTCACTTGAATTTGAGCAATATTATCTGACTTGTACTCAACCGGATCTTCAACTGTTATAAGATTTTTTTCCGGTGCTTCAACTTCTCGTAAAAATGAGTGAAGTGATGTTGTTTTACCACTACCGGTAGGTCCTGTAACAAGAATTATTCCATGGGAGTAGCGAAGCAGTTTTTTTACATCATATATTAATTCACTGTTAAATCCAAGTTCATCTATTTGAGGTATTTGAGAACTTTGCATAAGAAGTCTCATAACAACACGTTCACCATAAAAAGTTGGAAGTATTGATACACGAATATCTAATGTATTTCCTGCTATTTTTATCTGCGTTCGCCCATCTTGAGGGATTCTTTTTTCTGAAATATCTAAATTGGAGATAACTTTTATACGGCTAACGATAAGACTGACAATCTTTTTATCCAAATCTACATTTTTACTCAGCATGCCATCTATTCTAAATCTCACTTCGCCACGTTTTTCTTGAGTCTCTATATGAATATCTGAAGCTCTTTTCTTAACAGCCTGATAAAACAAAGCATTAACAAATTTAATAATCGGTGCTGATTCTTCGCTTGTTAAGATATCTGATGAAGTTCGCAAAAAGTCTGTTAAAGATATATCTTCATCATCACCCTCTTCACTTGAATCCTCTTGCATTGTCTCTATTGCTTTATCTGTACGAAGCTCTAAAAATAGGTTATAAAGTCTGTCATATGAATCTTCATCAAGAATTTTAAACGAATATTTGTTATTTATTTTTGAGTAAAAATTTGTTGCTTCAATTAAATATCTTTCACATGTAAATGCACATATTTCTCCGTCACACTCACTAAAAAGAAGATAATTTTTAACACTTAAATCAGTTGCAACATCTGAGGGTTCATAAACTTTCAGCTTTAAATTATGAATAGGCTCAAAGTTAAACACTTAATATTCCTCTTCTTCTATCTTTTCATTATTAGAACTGTTTAATCTTTTTTCTATTTTTTCAAAAACTTTAATATTATATTCTCTTTGTATCTTAGCAAGCTCACCTAAATCTTTTTGAAGTTGTGATAGTTTATCACTTTTTTCAATAATATATGGGGTTAATATTACAACTAAATTATCTTCTTCACTTCTTGTACTTCTTGATGTAAATAACATCTCACCAATCCAAGGAATATCCCCTAAAAACGGTATTTTACTTTTAGATTTTGTATCATAATTTTTAACAAGTCCGCCGATTATAATACTCTCACCATGACGAAGAATAGCTTGAGTCTTAACCTCTTGTTTTGATGTTTCAGGTTGCTCGTTTGCTCCAGTACCTAAAACATTTTCCAATATTGCCTCAACGTCTAAAGTCACTTTATCCGCTGAAGAGACACGAGGCTTTATTTTAAGAGTAAGTCCAACCTCTTCTCTTTTAAAACTATCCGTAAGTCCTGAAGCTGAATTTGATGTTGTACCACTTTTTATAGAAATTGTTTTACCAACATATATAGATGACTCTTTGTTGTTTACGCATAGTATAGATGGATTTGAAATAGATTTTGTAGCTCCTTTGGTTTCTAGAAAATCAAGTGTAGCACCTAATGCAAGTGCACCTGTAGCACCAGAGCCGATATCACCTAAATAATCTATTATTTTTTCACTTGCATAACCTGTTAACTCTGCATCACCAAAGTTTGCACTCATGGCATAAAGTCCCGAAGATGATACATCTCCAAGAGCAAGACCATACTTAAAGCCAATATTTTCAGTGTTATTTTTATTTATTTCAACAATTCTTGCTTGAACATAAACTTGATACTTCTCTTTGTCTAACTCATCTATTATAAGTTTTATACCTTTAACGATACCTGGTTCACCAAGAACAATAATAGCATTTATCTCTTCACTCATTGAGACATTTGGCTTTAGTGCCGGATCTGGATATACCTGTTTTGAAATTATCTCATTTAAGCTGCCAAGCACAGATTTTGCATCAGAGTTTTTCAGGCTAAAAATCTCCACACCATGACTTACATTTGACTCTATATCAAGTTTTTTTACTAACTCTTCTAAAATATTGATATTTTTTTGACTTGCTACAACAATTATACTGTTTACATTGTCATCTAAAATTATTTTTACTTTCTCTGTCTCTATTTTTTCATTAATAAGAGATTTTGTAATATCCAATAACTTAGTATGAAGTTTTTTAAGTTCTGCATGCTTTATAGTAAATATTTTCACAAGCTTTTTAGAGTTTGAGTCTAAGTCTTTTAGTACTTTTTTAATAGTTTCAATATTTCTTGGATAATCAGTAATTAAAATCGTGTTACTCTCTTTCATAGTCATCAGTTTTGCTGTTTTTGAAATTAGGTAACGCACTTTTGCTGCCATTACGTCAACATTTTCTCCATTTATTTTGATGGCTTGGGTGACCATAAATGATCCTCTGAGCTTTTTACCCTTCTCAACAACTCTCGCATTATGTTTTGGAGCATCTGCTGAACGAACTACTTCCAAGAATGACCCAATTTTCATAAGAGTAAAGCCTTTAGACTCCAATACAGAGACCAAGATACCCATCAGTTCATCATCATAAATAGGTGAAGTACTTACAAGGTTCACTGTTCCCATTACTTTATGATTTATCAATATGTTTTTATTTGTAATTTTAGACACTATTTTAATAAAATCACTTACCGCTATATTTGAAAAATTTACATTTACTTTCTCTCTTGCACTAAGCGATAGAACTAAGACAGTTGTTAAAAACAGAATTTTAATTAATCTCATATACTAACTCCACTTCTTTATTATTTCTCATGAGTACGATTTGCATCATATCAAGTTTATCTATATTTTCATAAATTCCCAAAGCATCTTTATAGGAATTTAGAGTAACATTATTTACCTTTATTATTACATCACCAACCCGCAAACCTAAAGCATAAATCTTTGAGTTTTTATTTACTTTAGTTACTTTAAAACCTTTTGAATTTTTGCCATCTTTATTCTCAGATATAGAGATATCTTTGAAAATCTCTTTAGGATTTTTAGCATAGTAAGATATATCTTCTTTTGCTATACTGCTCTTTGTGTATATTTTTCTCTCTATTATATTTTTGATTTTTCTTGAACCTTCAATATCTAAAATAAATTTAGCCCCATCTTTTTCAAACATAGCACTTGAAACAGATATAGACTTCAAGATATAACCTTGATAATTCTCCCCAATTCCTAATATAGTTGTCCCTTTAGGGTTTACTTTCATAGCTATAATTATATAACCCCTGCTCTTTGTCCCGTACAAGCCTTTTAAAACCATATTGGTGATACTCATTCCAACTTGTTCTTGTGTTATACTTTTCTCTACAAGTATGTTTATTTTTGATATCATATTTTTAAAATCGACTCTCTGATACTTTGGTTGATAGTTCTTTTTTATGTTAAGTTCAACCCCGTCACTTGGAAGATATAAGTAAATAGCCATAGAGACACCCTTAGCTACTATTAATAATATAAGTAGTTTTGTAAAAAATAGAATATACATGGAGTTAGATATTTTGTTCATAAATATACTCCCCATTTTCAGATTTTTTCAGACTGTTAAGTGTACTTCTGTACTTTGTTAGCATCTTCTTCGATGGCTTTAACTTTAAGTACAAAGTTTTATTCAGTAAATTGTACTGTGCATCTGCTTCACCGAATTCACCAGAAGCTTTAACCTGAATATTTGTAGGATTGAATACAGTGTATGAAACAGTTGCATTTTTTATTTTTGAAGGCAAAAAAGAACTAACTGTTTTAGATAAAACTATTTCTTGCAATTCAATAGTGTTATAAAGTCCATATATCTTCATATCTGCTTGATCTATATTTGCACTCTCTATAGACTTAACTGAGACAGTTCCACCTGTTATATGAAGGTTAAAACTACTCTCTTGAAGCTCTTCATTGCTAATAACAATCTCATAATTTTTCAACTCTTTTTCAATAAAATAATAAATGCTTGTTTTTGGTACAAAATAGATAAGTGCAAATATGAAAAATATAAAATAAGCAAAAAACTTTTGAACTTTTACCATTTTATCTCCATTTTCAAGCTCACGTGTGTATCACTCAATCTATGTATGCTTAGTGATTTTATATTGTAAGAGTTATTGAGAAGTTTACCCATAAGTAAGTTTAGATCATTTATATCCATACCCTCAGAATTAATTGTAACACTCGATTTTTTAAAATTTTGTATAATTTTTGATGAGCGTAAGGATGGTTGACTTAATATTTTTTGAAGTGACTTTTTTACTTTTATTTTATCTGAATAAACCCCTTTAAGAGCACTCAAATCTGTAGAGAGTTTTAATGTTTCTTTGTAAGCATCTTTCGCCTCTTTTAATTCGCTATTTGCACTGCTAAGGCTAAACGATACAACAACTAAAGCAAGCAGAAGTAAAACGGCAATATGTACAGGATTAATACGACTCACAAGTTCATCTCCACATATAAAATATTTTTCTTGTAATTAGTTTTAAATTTTACTTTTTTAAGATTTAAAATCTTTGT
>DAOVJL010000222.1 GCA_030673275.1 Sulfurimonas sp. | reverse complement strand
TTATCTTCCAAAGGTGGTTTACCAACAACTGTAGCTAAAAAAGCACGATCTTTTTTCATAGTGATTGCACTTACTTCCATCACAGGATATGGCTCTTCTAAAGTATAGTAACCGGTATGGTCACCAAAAGGACCTTCGATTTTCATATTCTGTGTGTCTACCCAGCCCTCTATTACATAATCTACATCTCTAGGTATATATAAAGGTGTTGTTAATGATTTAACTAATTTTGCAGGTTGTTTTTTTATAAGTCCATACATCAAAAGCTCATTAACTCCATAAGGGAGTGGAGCAGTAGCACACCAGGTATATAGCGGGTCACCACCGATAGCTACACTGACAGGCATTTTTTTACCGGCTTTTTGGTATTGGTCAAAAAAGTGAGAAGAGTCTTTATGAATCTGCCAATGCATTCCAAGATGATTTTTATCATATACTTGAAGTCTATACATACCAAGATTTACCATCTCACCGTCTAAACTTTGTGTATAAACCTGTCCCATTGTGATAAATGGCCCACCATCTTGCTCCCAAGTCGTTAAAACCGGAAGTTTATAAAGATCTATGTTATCTTCTAAAAATTTTATCTTTTGGCAAGCACCCTCACCTTTTAACTTTTTAGGAAAGATATTTTTTAGTGCAAAAAGCTCACTTGCCATCGATATTTTATTCATTAACCCGGCAGGTGGCTTCATGTGAAGAAGTTTTGTTATCTCATCAGCAATTGATTCTATTGTTCTGCCAAAAAGCATCTCACATCGCTTATATGAACCAAAAACATTCATGAGAACCGGCTCTTCAAATTTTACACCACTCTTTTTATCTACTACGTTAGTAAAAAGAAGTGCTTGTCCGCCATCTTTTTTCTTTACCTCTGCATATGCTAAATGTGGAATTTCCAAATATATATCAAGCTCTTCATCAATAACTTTAATTTCATCATATTTTTTTAGAAGTTCTATAGTTTTTTTCATAATTTATCTTTTACTTTATAATCTTTGTGGCATCTCATCTTTAAATGCTATTTTTTCTGCTTTTTTAAGTAATTCCATAGCACCATTGTCTATCATTTTTTGAGCAAGTTCTGAGCCTAAATTTTCAGACTTTTCAACACTCACTACTACTTTTTCTTGCATAATATTTGTACCGTCCGGAAATCCCAACATTACTCTAAAAGTTATTTCATCTTCATTTATAACAGCGTTACATGCAACTGGTGCTGAACATCCGGCTCCAATTTTAGATATAAAATCTCTCTCTATTTGTGTACAAATAAATGTATTTAAATCTTTTACACTCTCTGCAATCTCTCTTATTTTATCATTACCTGTTACTATCTCTATACCAAGAGCAGCTTGTCCCATTGGAGGTATCATCATATCTAATGATAGCTTCTGAGTATATGGAATATCTTTAAGCAGATCTAATCTATGAAGACCAATCCATGCTAAAATAATTGCATCATACTGACCTTCGCTAAGTTTTCTTAGTCTCGTGTTTACATTACCGCGTAAATCTTTTACTTTTAAGTCTGGGCGTTGTTGTAACAGTTGCATTCTTCTTCTTAAGCTTGTTGTTCCAACTACTGCACCTTGCGGTAAATCATCAAGAGTTGCATATTTATGAGATAAAAAAACATCACTTTGATCTTGACGCTCAGTAACTGCAACTAATTCTAAACCTTCAGGTATGTATGTAGGAACATCTTTTAGAGAGTGCACAGCTAAATCAGCATTTCCTGCCAGCATCTCATCTTCAAGTTCTTTTGTAAAATGACCCTTTCCACCAATCAGTGCTAGCGGTTTATCTAAAATCTTATCACCACTACTTACAATTTTATTTAACTCTACTGTTATCTCTGGATAAGAAGTTTCTACTCTAGCTTTTATGTGATATGCTTGCCAAAGTGCTAAATCAGAAACTCTTGTCGCAATTACTAGTTTATTCATCTATTTTGCCTCTTTATATTTTTTCTTTGTTTTATCAAGTTTACCATTAAAAAACATTGTTGGTGTTCCTTGAACCATTAGTGCGTCTGCAATCTTTAAATCAGATTTAAAATGCGTAATTACCTCTTTTGTCGTCAGGTCAGATACTTTTATATTAGAATTCATAACTTTGTTAAATGCTTTCAATATTTTTTCAACAGATTTTTCTCTTGAATCGACTTTAACTTTATAAAGATTCAGTACAACATTTTTTTTGCCTTTAAGCTCTAACGCTATTGCTGCATTAACTAGTTCTACTGCTGCAGGGTGCAGTGATGCAAGAGGAAGATGGTAATAGTATATTGCAAACTTATTTGGCTCTTTTCTCATATCATTTATAACTTTTGGAACAAACTCTCTACAAAATGGACAAAGCGGATCTGAAAAAATAGCTACCTTGTGTTTTGCATTTTCATTTCCATAAATTAGATTCTCTTTTTTGTAGTACTCATCTTTAAAATCAAACGTAACAACATCATTAATATTTATACCACTATTTAAATCAAAAATCTCTTTTGTAATTAAATTTCCATCAGAAAACCAAACCATTTTTTGTGCAACTTGACGCTTGTCTTTTTTTAGTATTGCATTTAGCTCAACAACATAAGCAAGCCAGTTCTTTTGTCCTTTTATTGGAGCTCCATCTGCAACTTTAACATTAATTGATTTTATATTTGCATTACCACTGTAAGTCTTTTTTAAAAAACTCTCAATTTTTTTCTCTATAGCAGCTGCTTCTGCAAAACTACTTAATAGTAGTGTTATCGCTAATAACTTCAACATCAATGACATCTGAATCCTTTTTTATATTATTTTGTTTATAGTTAGTTTTACAACTGCCTGATTTCATATGATAACGATTAACAGCCATAGTTGTTAGAGCGCTAAACTGCATTAAAATACCGATTATATCTGTTAAGAAACCGGGTATAATCAATAAAATACCACCCAGTATTGTAAAAAGGTTTAAACGCTGAAACTGTTCTA
>DAOVJL010000124.1 GCA_030673275.1 Sulfurimonas sp. | reverse complement strand
GGCGCCTCATTCATATATAGAGACAGCACAAAAGCTATGATGATACCAATGCCTATTATAGGTCACTGGCTTAAAAAAGCATGGGGTAAATACTATAAATTATCAAAACTAAATAAAGTACCTCGAATTCCTGGAATGTAAATTATATCTCTATTATTCATTATTTTTAGAGTCTTGAATTTTTCGCTTCTGTTTCATTTTAAGTTTTGCTAATTCTCTCATATCTACTGTAGAGTCACTCTCATCTACAATCTCAACACCTAAAATAGTTTCAACACAATCTTCTAGAGTAATAATTCTCTCTGTTTGATCGTAATTATCCATAACTAAAAACATATGTTCTTTTTTAGCTATAAAAAGGTCAAGTGCCTTTGAAACCGGGATATTTTCATTTATAGAAAAAATCTTATTCTTGATTGAATTTACTGTAACACTATCATCTTCCAACGCTTGCTTGAAAATCTTTTTGGTTAAAACTATACCGGTTACATCTTCAATTGAGCCGTTATAAGTTGGTATTCTAGAGAATTTAAATATATCCTCTTGAGTATCAATAATCTCTTTTATACTCATTGTCTCATCAAGCGCAAACACAACACTTCTCGGTGTTAAAACCTCTCCAACTTTAATGTTATCAAGATTTAAGATATTTTCAATTACATCAGATTCTTTTTCATCAATTACACCCTCATCTTCACTTATAAGCATACTCTCTAAAAGTTCTTCTTTAGTTAGAGTATGAACATCCTTACCTCTAGAGATTCTATTTGTCACAGCAAGTGTTGTCAAAATAATTGGGTAAGTAAGCCATATAAAAATTCTAATTACATGTGCCGAAACTGGAGCCAACTGCTTCCAATAAATTGCACCTATTGTCTTTGGAATTATTTCAGATAGAAACAAAATTGCAAAAGTCATAACAATTGATATAATTACAACAGCATCGTTTCCAAAAAGAATAGCCGCTTGAGCACCAACAGCAGCAGCTCCAAGAGTGTGGGCAATCGTGTTTAAAATTAATATTGATGCGATTGATTTACTGATTTCTACTTTTTGGAGACGAAGAAGTTTCCCTACCAATGGTCTCTCTTTTTCCAAAACTGCCACATATGACATATTTACAGACAAAAGAACAGCTTCTAAAACGGAACAGAGAAATGAAATCCCAACAGCAAGAGAAAAATATAGTATGAGTAAGTCCAAGTTTTACAAATCCCTTATAACAAAATATATGTTGCGAGAGCTAAAAAACTAAAAAAGCCTACAACATCAGTAACAGTAGTTAATATAACTGTACTACCAATAGCCGGGTCAACATCCACTTTCTTTAAAAAAAGAGGTATTGCCGCCCCAAAAAAACCAGCTGCTAACAGATTAATAATCATACTAAGAGCAATTACCACACCAAGCATTTTCATATCAAACCATATGGCAGCTACAATTCCCATAATTATAGCAAATAAAAGTCCATTCATTAATGATATAAGAACCTCTTTTTTAATAATCCTCACTGCATCACCTTGAGAGATATCTCCAAGTGCCAACTGTCTTACAACAACTGTCAGACTTTGAGTTCCTGCATTTCCACCCATAGAAGCAACTATTGGCATAAGTACCGCAAGTGCTACCATGCTTTCTAAGGTATCTGCAAATAAACCTATAACTATAGAGGCAAAAATAGCTGTAAAAAGATTAACACCCAACCAAGAAGCTCTCTTTTTTCCAGCCTTTAGAACCTCATCTTCCACTTCATCATCAACACCGGCAAGATTATACATCTGCTCAGTTGCGTGCTCATTGATAATATCATAAATATCATCAGAGGTGATACGTCCAAGTAAAACACCATAAGCATTTACGATTGGCATAACAGAGAGGTCATACTCTTCAAAATAGTGAACTACATCTTTAATGTTTTCTCTATCTTCAGCTTTTTTTGGCTCAAAACTATCTGAACTCGACTCTATATTTTCTAACAGTGTTTTATCAAAGTCAAATATAAGCAAATCATCCAAACCAACTGTAAAACGAAGTTTATCATCGCTTCCTATTATGAAAAGATTTTGAATATTTTCTATGGTTTTGGCTTTTCTAAGTTCACCAAAGCGTTTTATAACATCATGAACTATCTCATTTTTATTTGCTGTAAAAATTTCAAGTTGCATGTATGCGCCGGCTTCATCTTCATCATATGTGTGAAGTCTGGTAATCTCCTGCTTATCTTCTTCATCAAGTGTTTTAAATACTTCCGAGGCGATGTTTTCATCATGCTCTTCAAGTTCATGCATAAAATCTGCTTGATCATCAGACTCCAGTTCTGTTACTGCATGTCTTAGTTCATCTACACTGAGATTCTCTACAACATCATCAAAATATCTATCTGGAAGAGCAAGAGCAACATCACCAAGCAAATCTTTTGGTACAAGCTTTAAAGCATCGGCAAACTCGCTATCATCTAGCTGTTTTAATATTTTTGCTATATCTGATGGATGAATCTCACTCAAAGGGTGAGAATTTAAGTAATCTTCTAGTTTATTCATCTTTGCTTTTTATTGACATGCAAGCATTATACATGTCAAACTTTTTTTATTAAAATTATACCCAAGTTAATAAACTATTCATAAATAATAGCATTTTATGTTATTATTATCAGTAGATAAATAAAGGGTGTTAAAATGAATCATATAAAATTAATTGTCAGTTTGCTGTTAGTCGTATTAGTATTCTCTGGTTTTTGGGATGCAAAAAGTAAAAAAGAGATAAGACAAGAAAATCATAAAGAGAGAGTAGAACGAATTAAGACAAGTAATGAAACACTAAAACTACTCTATAAATATGCTCCGGAAGCCAGAAAAATGGTTTTAAGATCTTATGGGTATGCAACATTTACAAATTTTGGAGTAAATATAATCCTGTTTTCTGCAGAAGGTGGAAAAGGATTAGCTCACAATAATAGAACTAAAACAAACACTTATATGAATATGGCTTCTGGTGGTATAGGACTTGGGCTTGGCGTGAAAGATTTTAGAGCTGTATTTTTATTTAAAGATAAAAAAGCATTTGATGGCTTTGTAAACTCAGGATGGGAAGCAAATGCTCAAGCAGATGCTGCGGCTAAAGCCGGAAAACAAGGTGGAGCGGTAAATGCTGCTATTACTGTAGCACCAGGAGTAAGGCTTTATAAGTTAACTCAAAGTGGACTTGCTATTCAAGCAACAATACAGGGAACAAAATATTGGAAAGATGAAGATCTAAACTAGCTGTTGCTTTATACTTTTATATGTTATTAAGCTGATATAATCTACAATATTTTTATCTTAAGTTTAAGGAATATTCAATGAAAAAGATTTTAGTAAGTTTAGCAGCGGTAATTGCTCTAAGTTCATCAGCTATGGCAGATGTTAACTCTCAAACAGGTTGTGGTCTTGGTTCAATGATAATCAAAGATGATTCTACAGCAGTTTTATTAGCACTTCAAGCTACTACAAATGGTACTTTAGGTAACCAAACTTTTGGTATTACTTCAGGAACTTTAGGTTGTCAAAAAACTAAATTTGTAATGAATGAACAGGCTGAGCAATTCGTAGCTTCAAATATGGATCAACTTGCAAAAGAGATTGCAATGGGTCATGGTGAGTCTATTGATACTTTAGCTGAACTTTTAGAAATATCAGATAAAGCAACTTTCTCTGCTTCACTTCAAGAGAATTACAACAGCATCTACACTAGCCAAAATGCAAAAATGGCTGATGTACTTGACAACATCTCAACTACTTCTTTATAAGTGGTTATAAACCAAACGGGGTTTCTCGTTTGGTTTAAATTCAATCCTTACATACCAATTTTAGGAACTCTCTATTTTATATAAATTTACTTTGCTTCTCATTTTTTGTTTTGGTTTTTTACACGCTTCAACTTCAGAGTATCAGAAAAAAGCAGATAAATTAAATCTATCTCAGACAAGGTACTGGAACCTACTTCTTCATATGGTAGATGGTGTCAGTGAAATAGATGATGCTAACTTTTTCTTCGCCAAAGATGGTAAAATTAATGCAAAAAATGAACTAAATGCTACTATAGATGCTCTTATTAATGAACAAAGGTTTGATGACAACTCAAGTGCCTGCAAATTTCCGGCAAGAAAAGCTTGGCTTCAAGAAAAACTTAATATTATTGATTTTCCTGACGTTACATGTAAAGAGTATAACACTGTACTTGAGCGATTAAATCCAAAGTCTGTAACACTGGTTTTCCCAGCAGCACATATCAACTCTCCTGCTTCTATGTTTGGTCACACATTTTTACGCATAAACTCTGCATATGATTCCAAACTTCTTTCATATGCTGTCAACTATGCAGCAAACGCAAATCCAGATAAGGAAAATGCTGCTATTTTTGCTCTTAAAGGTCTGTTTGGTGGCTACTATGGAAAGTACTCTCTGCTTCCATATTATGATAAATTAAAAGAGTATAGAGATAGTGAACAGAGAGATATTTGGGAATATGACCTAGACCTCAATGAGGATGAAGTTCTTATGATGGTGAAACATATCTGGGAACTAAATGGAACACACTCAAACTACTATTTTTTCACTGAAAACTGCTCTTATAATATACTGTGGTTTTTAGAAATTGCAAGAGAGGGTATTCACCTCAGAGAGTATTTCAGTTATCAAGTGATTCCTCTTGAGACTGTTCATGCCGTGCGAGCAGAGGGTATTATCAAGGATGATTTTTATAGACCATCAAAAAGAACTACTCTCTTAAAATAT
>DAOVJL010000245.1 GCA_030673275.1 Sulfurimonas sp. | reverse complement strand
TGAGCAGAGTTTTGGAGTTAAAATAGATGAAGTGATATTTTCAAAAATTATGATTGTTGAAGAACTTTACATGTACGTTAGAGAGAATCAAACTCATATTGACCAAGTAACAGTAAAATGGGGAGAAATTTTTGATGAAAAGATAGATGAAAAATTGATATATTCCCCCTATATAATGTCCATATACAAGACTCTTCTTTTGCCACTGTTTAAGCTTTATTTTTGTCTTGAAGTAAAAGGAAAAGAGAACATCCCATCATATCCATGTATAATTGCCCCATCTCATCAGAGTATGCTTGATGGTTTTTTAATAGAAGCTACACTGCCATATAAAATTTTAAAAAAGAGTTTCTTCTTGGCTTATAAACAAGTGTTTGGCAGATCATTTCTTGAGCCAATCTCAAAGCATGGGCAGAGTATCTTAATTGATGCAAATGAACATCTTAAACATACGATTCAATATACCGCATTGCCACTCAAAGAGGGAAATAACCTTGTGGTTTTTCCTGAGGGTGCCAGAACCCGTGATAGAAAACTGCTAAAATTTAAACCGTTTTTTGCAATGCTCTCTAAAACTTTTAATATACCGGTAGTTCCTGTTGTAATAGATGGTAGTTTTGAAGCATTAGGAACAGGAAAGCTCTTTCCAAGACCAAAAAAAATCAAAGTAACATACTTAAAACCAATTAAGCCTGAAAATTTGAGTTATGATGAACTTACAGCGAAAGTTAAAGAAGCTATTGAATATGAGATAAAAGAGGGATTATGAAAGAGAGAATGATACTGTGGATTATAATATTCAACTGTGTAATTATATTTTCTGAAATATTTTTTGGATTAATCTCAAACTCTTTTGCACTGATTGCAGATGCTTTGCATAATGCCGGAGATGTGATTGCTATTGTCATTACCTATATTGCACTTAAATTAGGTACTAAGCAGAGTACATTTAAATATACATTTGGTTTTGTAAAATCAGAGATGATGGCAGCTTTTGTAAATACACTCTTTTTGTCTTTAACTATGTTTTATATGATTTATGAAGCTATAAATAGATTTTTCAATCCAGAAGTTATAGAACCGATTTATATGATTGTAGTTGGTACTATAGCTGTAATTGCAAATGGGATAAGTGCCTACATACTGCATAAGCTTGGAGTTGAAACTCATGAACACTCACACGAAGATGGGCATCACCATCATCATGATGAAGATGCAAATATAAGGTCAGCGTATCTTCACATGTTAAGTGACGCTTTAATTTCGGTAGGTGTTGTTATCGCTGGTATATTTATATACTATTTTAAAGTATATTACATTGATTCAATACTAACAATTGTATTTTCAATCTATATCTTAAAACACTCATACCCGCTTCTTAAAAAAAGTTTTTTATCTCTTATGGATGCAAATACTGTAGATATCTCGCAGGATGAATTAGATGGTATTATTAAAAGTAACGAAGCCGTTGTTGAGTACCATGATCTGCACATCTCTAAACCAAGTTCAAAGCACAATTTTATCTCATTTCATATAGTCTTAAATGATGACATGTTAAGTTTGAAAGATATAGAAGAGATAACAAACAGTATTAAGCATACGCTTGAACATAATGGATTTAATCATATAATTATCCAAGTTGATTCAAGTAGATATATAAGAAATCATATAAGTTGCATTATCCATTAGTCTAATGTACTTCTAACATCTTTTGCTATCTTTTTTTCATCAACAAAATAGAGTAAAATAGCCCCTAAAACAAAAAATATAGCTATTGAAGCCATAGCAAGACGGGAACTTTCACTGATTAGTGCAACTGTAGCTACAAGCAGAGGTCCAAATATAGCAGCAAATTTACCTAAAAAGTTGTAAAAGGCAAAAAATTCAGCAGAGTGATGCAGCGGAATCATTTTAGAATAATATGAGCGGCTAAGTGCCTGAATACCACCTTGAACAAGTGCTATAATTGCTGCAAGTATGTAAAACTCATATTCCTGATCCATCATGGATGCCCATAAAGTTATGAAAAAATAGACACCGATTGCAAGAAAAATTGCTTTTTTCGTGTCCCATCGCTGAGCAAGGTTGGCAAATAAAAGTGTGGCTGGAAAACCTACAAACTGAACAATTAAGAGTGAAAGAATAAGAGTATCTGTGCCAAACCCTAATGCCATTCCGTAATCCACTGCCATCCTTATAATAGTATCTACCCCGTCTATATAGAGCCAGTAAGCCACTAAAAATAGTAGCAGACCTTTAAGCTTTTTTATTTTACTAAAAGTGTTTTTTAGTCTTAGATAACCCTGTTTTATCAGTGAGCCTGTCTGTCGTTTTTTTTCTTTTTTCTCATGAACAAATAGGAGTAGCGGGAGTGAAAATATAAACCACCAGATAGCTACTGTAATAAAGGAAGCCTTTATAGCCTCTGCCTCATTCTCAAAGCCAAACAGTGTATAATCTTGCAACATCCATACATTTAGAGCGAAGAGTATACCGCCGCCAAGGTACCCAAAAGCAAACCCGAGCCCTGAGACAAAATCTACATTTTTATCATTTGAAACAGATGGCAAAAGACCATCATAAAATGTATTTGAACCCATAAAACCAACGTTACCAAGTACATAGATAAATGCTGCTATCTGCCACTCCCCCTCGCCAACAAATAC
>DAOVJL010000085.1 GCA_030673275.1 Sulfurimonas sp. | reverse complement strand
GGATATTTCTGATCTATAAAAGTCATTTGCAACAGGTAGCGAAAACTCACCAAACTTTTCTTTATAAAAGCTGTTTTGATAGATTGGTTTATAGTGAACTTGCACACCAATCCCACTCTCTTGAAGTTCTCTAAATATGTCCTCTTTTGGACAGTGTAATTCCGGTGCAAGAAGTATAGGGTATAGGTGTCTGGAACTAACTATATTTACTTCTAATTTGATAGTTGCAAAGAGCTTCTCATCTTTAAATCTTTCATTATAATAAGCTGCGATTTTATTTCTTATTTTTATAAAACTATCTAGCTTTTTTATCTGTGTTATACCAAGTGAACCAGCTACTTCTGTTAGCCTAAAGTTATACCCTAAGCTTATCATATCAGAATTCCATAGTTCTTTTTTAACCATACCATGTGATCGGATAAGTCTAAGTTTTTTTGCATATTCATCGTTGTCAGTTAGTACAGCTCCACCTTCACTTGTTGTTATAGGCTTTATCGCATGAAAGCTGAATATAGTCATATCAGAGAGAGATCCTATCTTTTTGCCATTTATACTTGAACCAAGGGCATGTGCAGCGTCTTCAATTACAAGTAGGTTGTGTTTTTTAGCAATTTTATGGATTTTTTCTATCTCAACAGGTTTTCCGGCAAAATGAACTGGAACTATTGCTTTTGTTCTTGGAGTGATAAGTTTTTCAATAAACCTTTCATCAATGTTGCCGTCAAGTTTAATATCACACCAGACAGGTTTTGCTTTGAGTTCTACAAACATATTTGAAGTTGCTACAAAACTGATGGGCGTTGTTATAATTTCATCATCTTTACCAATCTCACATACTGAGTATGCACTAAACAGTGCTGAAGTTGCAGAGTTGAATGTTATGGCATGTTTGGCGCCAGTATAAGTACAAAGAGCCTTTTCAAACTCCTCCACCTGTTTGCCTTGAGTAAGGTAAGGACTTTTTAAAACTTCAACTACTGCATTAATATCATCATCTTCAATTAGCTGAGTAGAGTACGGTATCATTTACTTCTCTTCTTCTTTAGTCTGTTTTAATTTTAAAAGTAACTCTTCATGACTTAGCCATATGTCATTATCTCTTGAGTTATACTCAAAACCAGCTTTTACATTTTTGCCTTTCTCATTTATAGCATTAGTTGTGTAATCTACCGGCATACTAAAAGTAATGCTTGGTTTTATAACAAAGTGGTCGTGAAACTCTAGTGTTATGTGTGAGTCATCAACCGGACACATGAGTTCATGCAGTTTTTCACCTGGGCGTATACCAATTACTTCTTGCTCTAAATGTGGAGCTATAGCCTTTGCCATCTCTGTCATTTTCATAGAGGGAATTTTAGGCACAAATATCTCACCGCCTTGCATCCTTGCAAAATTTTTAAGTACAAAGTCTACGCCATCCTGAATGGTAATCCAAAATCTTGTCATATTCGGTTCTGTAATAGGAAGTGAAGTTGCTCCATCAGCTATTAATTTTTCAAAGTATGGGATAACTGAACCGCGAGAGCCTAATACATTTCCATATCTTACAACACTAAATTTTATATCATTTGTTCCAGTTAAATTATTTGCAGCTACGAAAAGTTTGTCTGAAACAAGTTTGGATGCGCCATAAAGATTTGCTGGAGAAGCTGCTTTGTCTGTTGATAGAGCTATTGTGCTTTTAACATTATTAGCAATACATGCATCAATGAGGTTTTGAGCACCCATGACATTTGTTTTTATACACTCCATAGGATTGTACTCAGCTATAGGAACATGTTTTAGTGCAGCAGCATGGACAACAAAATCCACATCTTTCATAGCTTTTTGCAGTCTAGGCAAATCCCTAACATCACCTATAAAATATCTCATGCAAGGGTCATTGAATTTTTGAGCCATCTCAAACTGTTTTAGTTCATCTCTAGAGTAGATAATAATTTTATTTGGTTTATAGTTCTTTAAAATTGTACGGACAAATTGTTTGCCAAAGCTACCTGTTCCACCAGTTATAAGTATATTTTTACCATTTAGCATGATTCATCCTGAAAATTGTCTTACAGATTAACTAGCAATTCCAGTACCAATATAAAGAGTTTAGTCTTTATCTAATTCAGCGTCAATCATCATTTGAAGAGATGAGAATTGTGAGTTAATTCTACTAATCATAGCATCATAAGCAATGAATCTTTTTGTCATAATCTCATAGCGAGAGTCAAGTGAAGCTTTAAGTTTGTCATATTGGCTTACCAGAGCATCTTTTCTATCATCAAGTTGGTCAGAAAAATTGGATAGAAGTTTTTGGTATCCAACGTAGTCATTCATCTTGTCATTGAGTTTTGTAAATACTCCATCAGTAGTACTGTCACCACTAAAAAATAGTTCCATCCCCTCTGCATCTGTAACAAACTTATTAGCAAATACATCAACGTCTAAACTCATAATACCGTATCTGTCTAGTTCAATCCCATAATCTATAAGAGAGTTACCATTCTTATCTACTTGCAATATAATTGCATTAAGTTCTCTTGATATTGATTTTACAAAGCTCTCCCCGTTAAATATACCAACACTGCCTGACTCTCTATTTGATCTAGTCATATCTTGGAGATTTGTAATTAAACTGTTGTAACTATTTACAAATATAGATATTTCTGAACTTATAGAAGTTTCATTTTGTTTAATCTCGATATTTGCAGAATCATCAACAGCCTGATTTTGATTTAGCGTTAATGTTACACCATTAATCAAATCGCTTATCTCATTTGAAGAACGAGTGATTAAGATACCATTATATAAAAATGTAGCAGCTTCTGCTACTTGAATATTGTTAAGATTAAGTGCACTAGCAAGGCTTGTGTTGGCTGTTGTAATAACTTCAGCTGATGTTTGACCTGTTCCGGTTGAAGTTGATTCACCAGTAAAAGATGTCCCGGCAGTTTTAGCTTCTATTGTAAAACCATCAGCAGTTGCAGTTGCAGTATAAAGTGCACTTAATGTCGGATCTGCATTAATTGCATCCGCTATTTTTGTTCCTGCTTGAGCTGGAGTATCACCTACAACAAAGTCTAGAAGTGCTTCATCAAGAGTGATACTGTTAGTACCATCGCTCCAAGTAAAGGTGTCGCCTGCTGCGATATTGTTAGTAAGAGTAATAGTGTCTAGTTGATTTACAGCTGCATTTGAATCAGTGAATGTTATAGCTTCGTTAACATCGTTTGCAGTTATAATCAGCTCAAATTCACCCTCTCCAACTTCTAAAATAGATGCAGTCATCTTTGTTCCGGCAGCTTCATTGATTGCATCTTTGATTTCATCCAAAGTGCTTGTAGCCGTATAATCAACAGTAAAAGAGTCTGTACCACTGTCAATAGTAAGTGTTCCTGCCCCTAATGAAGAGATAGCACTGTCTGTAGCAGTAAACATGCTAAGAGAGTTCCAAACATCTTTTTCAGCTTTATCTATATTAGTTATATTAAAAGATTGAACGTCAGAACCTGACTCCGCTGTAACTGTTAATGCGTCTGTATTTCCAGTGACAGAACGAGCTTGATAAAGATTATCACCATCAAGAGTATAGGCACTGGTCTTAAATGTAGTCATAAGAGAAGAGAGAAGGTCGTAAGCATCCTCTCTCTGGTTTGCCAAAGTAATCTTATCTTCCAGTGGCTTTATAATAGTTGATTCATCTACTTCACGAAGCTGATCAATTATGTCTGCCGTAAGTACGCCAGAGCCAATTCCCAGTGAATTAATAGCTGCCATAATAAATCCTTTATATAGTTATTTACAATTTTATTAGTAGTAATATCGGCAAAAAAAACAAATTATTTAGTTAATAAAAGCAAATAAAGTACCAGTGATATTTATATTAAAGAAATTATTTTTCTTACCGATTTACTTGGCATGAATAACTTAGAAAGTGATAGTAAAAAAAAGGATTCCAATATGTATGGTAATACAGCTCATAACATTTATGCTCAAAATAACGTTGGTGTTGAGTCACCGACAAAACTAATAGAAATGCTATACGAGGGGGTTCTTCGTTTTAATGCACAGGCAAAGAAAGCTATAAAAGATGTTAATATAGAAAAAAAAGTTTATTGGACAAATCGTTCTATAGAAATAATTACAGAATTAGTAAATACTTTGGATATGTCTCAAGGTCAGGTGTCTGAATATTTACAGGGACTTTATGCTTATGAAATTAAGCTTTTAACTTCTGCTAGTATTGATAATAATACTGATAAACTTGATGAGGTTAGCAATGTGTTTAAAGGTCTTTTAGAAGCGTGGAGAGAAACTACAGATGTGGCTAAGTAAGCTAAAAATAGCTATAGTTGAAAAAGATACTGATGTTTTAGATAAACTCTTAGATGAAGTTCCAAAGTTTACTGATGTTGCTGATGCTAAAGAAGCGATGTACCTCTTGAGAGAGGCTTCGATTTTAATTCATACCTTAAAAGATGAGACCTCAAGTTCAATAAAACAGATTAAAAAAAATATAGATTTTCTAAGCTCAACAGAAGCTCCAAAAATATCCAAGTTAGATATTAAATCATAATTTTTATCTCAGGGTGTTTTCTCCGGCTTTGCAATCCACTTTATTTTTTAGAAATCCCAAATTTTAAACTTCTAACAGTATATTCACTTACTACGGCACCTTTTCTCATGCTTAGTATATGCTCAATAGCATCTGCTATATCACTGCATAAAAGTTTTTCATCTTCTTTAGTGCTGACATCAAACCTAAGCTCATCGTAAAAACTACTTTGTGTCATATCTGGATTAATATTTGTGACACTCAGTCCGCTTTTTCTACTCTCTTCAAAGAGAGAATCTCCAAATGCTTTAAGCCCGGCTTTTGTTGCACTGTAAACACCGGCAAATTTACTGGCTCTTAGAGCTTCAATACTATTAATGTTAATTAGATAACCATCGTTTTTTTTCAAACTACGAAGTAGAGCATTGGTGAGTAGCATAGGTGCTGTAAGGTTTAAATAAACCATTTCGGTAATAGTTTTGCTGCTCAACTCTTCATGTGGTTCAAATCTGCCAAATCCCGCACAGTTAATCAACATGTATATATTTTCTTTTGTTAAGGTTTTACATGTATTAAGTACTGAGGTTTCATCCGATAAATTTGCTGGAAAAGAGGTGAAATTTTCATTATTAAAATCTTCTTTCTTAATACTTCTACTAATACCAATAACTTCATATCCTAACTTTAAAAGTCTATTAGTTATCTCTTTTCCTATTCCACTGCTAGCACCGGTGACTACAACTTTTTTCATACTTTAACCTTTTTCATAACCTCTTCGATTACATTGAATATTAATGATTTTGTTTTATCTTTTGTAACTTTGCTTGGTTCAAAATGATCACTTACAACTTTATACATGTAGCGATTTTTTATATCTTTGGTTGCTGAGTAAAAACCAAAAGATTCCATATCTACAATATTACCATTGTCTTCATACACTTCACTATCTTTACATGTAATTATATTGGGAAAGTTACTGTTAATAATGTACTTATTATCATTATAGATAATTGAGCCTATTTCTAAAAGTTGACCAATTTTATACTCTTTATTCGCCCCGCAGATACCAATATTTAAAAAAATATCATCATTTTCAGGTTTAAATTTTTTTATAATGGCAGTGGTAGCAAGTTTGGCATTATTAACACCAAGACCACTAACGATAACTTTGATATTACTACCTGTAAAAATAGTAAAATTTCCATACTCTGATTTATTCAGCTTATATCTATCAACAAATGCCTGTGCCTCAGGCTTTAAAGCGGTTAAAATATATAACATATAATATTGTACCAAAAATGTTATATTTATGGTAAAATTTAAAAAAAATATAAACGGAAAATTATAATGTCTATTTTAAATGCAGAT